>CASEHG010000201.1 GCA_949287565.1 uncultured Brachyspira sp. | reverse complement strand
ATGAAGATGGATATTTAAAAAATGCTACAGCTTTAATATGGGCAGCTATGAATAATAATACAGAACTAGTGAGAATTCTTATTAATGCAGGTGCTAATCTTGATATTGCATTTGAATGGAGAATTAAAGATGGATATTTAAAAAATGCTACAGCTTTAATGTTGTCTATTAGAAATGATGATGTAAATGCAGTTAAAATGCTCATTAATGCGGGTGCTGATGTTAATGCTATGGCAAAAATAAATAATGTTGATTATACTGTATTAGATGTGGCTAAAGAAGAAGGAAATGAGACTATTATAAATATGCTTCTTTCTGCAGGGGCTGAATAATTATTATATAGTAAAAAATTAAAAGGCAGGAGCTTTAATAAAAATCTCTTGCCTTTTTTATAACTTTATTATAGTTCTTCTATTTCTTTTATACTCAAACCTGTTAATTCACTGATAAGATTTAAATCCATATTCCTAGCTTTCATGTTTTTTGCCATAGATATTTGAGTTTCTTTAATACCTTCTTCTTTTCCTTCTTCTCTTCCTTCTGATTTAGCTTTTTTTAAATCTAATTCTATACTCTTATTAAAAAAATAAGTATCTACTTCACGCTTTTTATATTTATCCATTACAGGAGTATTATTCACGAAAGTATGACATTTTTTTTCTACTTCTTCAAAGATAGTATTTTCTTTTATTAAATTTGACATATTCTCTCCTTTAAAGAATTTTACCCAAGAAATGAATTCTTTATGTATATTATCTAAACTTTCTATTGCAGAAATATTTTTTAAATTGAATTTAGGAAGCTCAACAAAATGTAATTGACAATGATCTGTTAAAATTTTATTATTATTTAATTCTTTTAAAACATAGCAATTATGAACTTTATTCTCATCTGTTAGTATAAAGTTTGTAATATTGATACTTACAGTTGGTTTTAATTCATCATAAAATGAACCTCTATTTAAACTGCTGCTGTAATTATAAGCCCAATAATATAAAGCTCTTTTTATAAAATCTTCATTTCCTCTAGCTTGTATTTCTATTAAAACTGTTATTCCTGTTTCTGTAGTAGCTTTTATATCAACAATACTTTCTTTTTCATCATAATTTTCTGCAATATTGAATGGGTTTAATATTTCTATTTTGTTAAAAGTTTCAAAGTCTAAATCTTTAAATACTGCATTAATGAAATTTAATGCTATGTTTTCATTACCTTCATGTGAGAAAAGATAGCGTATAAAATAGTCATTAATTCTGTTGAGATTATTAATAGTAACAGGTTCGTTTAATATTTGTTTTAATTTTTCCAAGTCTTTCATAATTTTATTATACTAAATTAAATATAAATGTAAAGATTTTTATTGCTATATGAAATTTATTTAATCACTTAAATTTTTATTTAAATGATTTTCATTTATTATTGACTTAATAATTAATATCTATATACTATTAAAAAATAATTATTAAGGCAGATAAAATGGATTACAAAAAATTAAATGATATTATAGTTTCTATGAGAAGAGATCTGCATCAAATTCCTGAAGTTGGTACAGAACTTCCTCAAACAAAAAATTATGTTATAAATAAATTAAAAGAATTAGGACTTTCTTATAAAGAATCTTCGCTTGACAGCGGATTAGTTTGCGATATAGGAAGCGCTGATAATGTAGTTGCTATAAGAGCAGATATGGACGCTTTACCTATACAGGAAGAAACAGGATGCGAATACGCTTCTAAAAATGGTAATATGCATGCATGCGGACATGATGCACATACTGCATGTCTTTTAGGTGCTGCTCATTATTTGAAAGAAAATGAATCAAGATTAAAAGGAAAAGTAAGATTAGTATTTCAAGCTGCAGAAGAATTGGCAGTAGGGGCACATAATATGCTTAATTCCGGACTTCTTGAAGGAGTTAAAGCTATAGTTGGTACTCATATAGGTACATTGTCTGCTGATACGCCAAGCGGAGAGTTTATATTGAAGGAAGGTCCTTTGATGGCTTCTAATGACAGAGTATTCATTAAAGTTATAGGTAAAGGTGCACATGGAGCATATCCTCATCTTTCTATTGATCCTATGCTTACAGCTAGCCAAATAGTACAGGGTATTTATAATATAAAAAGCAGAGAGATACTTGCAACAGATCCGGTTATAATATCTATGTGTATGCTGCATGGAGGAACTCAGTATAATGTAATACCTACCGAAGTAAATATTGAAGGTACTTTTAGAACTTTCAGTGAAGATAATAGAGCATTTATAACAGAGAGAATAAAAGAGGTGGCAGAATCTATTGCAGCAGCTAACAGAGCTAAGGCTGAAGTTGTTATAAAAAGAAGAGGGGCACCTGTTGTTAATAATGCAAAAATATATGAGCAGTTGAATGAAGTTTGTAATGAGCTTGGATTTAAAAAAGCATCTCATTATAGTTTATCAATGGCAGGTGAAGATTTCGCTGATTATTTAGAGAAGATTGACGGAGCTTTTATATTATTTTCTACTATGACAGAAAAGAATATACCTCATCATAATAGTAAATTTGAGATAGATGAATCAAAATTATATCAGCCTCCTGTTTTGATGAGCGAATGGGCTATTAAATATTTAGAAAATAATAAATGATAAAATTTGATTAATTAAAAAAATATTATTTTTAATATATATTGAAACAATTACATTTTGTCAATTTTGACTTATTTATGAATATAATTTTATTAATAGTATAAAATATTGTTAAGTTTTTTTTAAAAATAAAATAAAAAATTATATTCTGACTACACCTTGTCGCAGGTATGCAGAACTAAGGTGGACTTCTTCAAATGCAGTCTTTTTGGTTCTTTTGGTCACAAAAAGAACTGGGGGTGTGGGGGCTAGTCCCCACAAATAACCTAAATTTAAAAGTATGTTTGTAACAAACTTAAAAATTTTTAGTATATAAAAAATATCGGGATATACTGTGAACTATAATGAAAAACATTTAAAAAATATAGATGAAGCTTTGGTAAAGGCAGAACTTCTTTATGACAAGTGTATTTGCTGCGGACATATATGCAATGTTAATCGCAATAAAAACAAAATAGGAAGATGCAAAATTTTTGAAGATACCAATCATATAAAAACAGCATCTCATACTTTGCATTTCGGTGAAGAGCCTATGCTTGTAGGTGAAGGCGGAAGCGGTACGGTATTTTTTTCAAGCTGTAATTTAAGCTGTGTGTTTTGTCAGAATCATCAAATAAGTTCTGACGGAGTAGGCGATATAATTGATATTGAAACATTAGCAGATTATTTTTTGGATTTAGAAAAACAAGGTGCAGAAAATATTAATCTTGTAAGTGCAACTCATGTTATTTATCCTGTATTAAAAGGTTTAAAAATAGCTTTTGAAAAAGGGCTTAATCTTCCTATAGTTTATAATACTAATGGTTATGATACCAAAGAATTATTGGATTGTTTGGACGGTATTGTTGATATATATTTGCCTGATTTAAAATATGTTTTTGATGATAAGGCTTTTAAATATTCTAGGGCTGAAAATTATTTTAATACTGCAATAAATGCAATAGAGATAATGAAAAAACAAGCAGGCGATTTAATAGTTAATGAAAAAGGCATTGCTGAAAAAGGTATAATAATAAGGCATTTAATACTTCCGAATAATGAATCAGATTCTTATGATGTATTGATAGAACTTAAGGAGAGAGGTTTTTTAAATACTACAATATCTTTGATGTCGCAGTATAATCCTAAATTTAAAGCCTGCAATTTTGAAAGTATAAACAGAAAATTATATAAAAAAGAGTATGATGATTTAGCTGATTATGCTTTGGATTTGGGATTTGAAAATTTACTCGTTCAGGAAATGGAAAGTTCTGACAATTATAATCCTGATTTTACTAAAGAAAAGCCTTTTGAAATGCAGTAATTTACATATTGATACAATTATATTTTAAATTTAATTAAATAAGTTTTATTTTTGACAAAAATATCATATAATGTATAATATATACTAAGTATAGTATTATTTATTAGATTTTAAGGAAGAAACTATGAATGAAATTTTTGCACTTTTAGAAAGCGAAGAGGTTGAAAAAAGACTTGAGGCTCTTGAAGAGTTGGCAAAAAATGTAGAAAATTCCGATAAAATTACTGTAATTAAAGCTTTAAAGCCGCATATATTAGATTGGGATGAAAATGTTCGTCTTAAAGTGGCTCAAGTATTAAAATTGTATACAGGACAATAATTATGGGAAGAATAATATCTTTTTCTAGTGGAAAGGGTGGTGCAGGCAAAACTTTATGTTCGGTTAATTTCTCTGCAGAATTGGCTTCTAGAGGATATAAAGTTTTAGTTTTTGATATAGATATTAACTGTTCAAATGTATTTATTTTACTTCATGTAAAACCTCAGTCTAAACTTCAGGAATATTTTGAAGGTACTTTAACATTAAAAGATTGTGTTATAAAAAGCGAATATGGTATAGATGTTATCAGTGCCGGAGTTAATATACAGAGATTTGTACAGTTTGAAAATGATTTTAATTTATCGAATTTAGCTAAAGATTTAAAAGTATTATCACAGGAATATGATTATGTTATCATAGATTATGCTGCAGGAATTACTCAGCCTATGATGCGTTTCTATGAAATGTCTGATGATATAATACTAGTTGCTAACCCTGAAATTACAGCTCTTACAGATCTTTACAGACTTATGAAAATGATATATGTTAATAATATGACAGATAAGATGTATTTGATAGTGAACAAAGTGAAAAATATAGATTGGGCTATCAATTTATATAGAGAAGTAAAAAAGGTAACTTCAAAATTTTCTCTTGATATTAATTTGGTTCTTTTAGGGCCTGTTCTATTTGATGAAGAAAAGGTTATGATATCAGTTCAAAAGAGAACACCTATAATAATATTATATCCTAAAACTCCTATCAAAGGCGGTTTTTCATTAGCCGTTACTAGATATTTGTATGATATAGGCGTGATGAAAGATGAAAATGCAAGAGAAAAAACTTTCTCTGATTTCTTCTGATTTATTAACTTATTATTTATCTATTGATTATGTTTCCTTTTTAAGCATAACTAATTTTTATTAAAAAATATTTTATATAAAATGTAGCAATATAGTCTTTTTATCATTAATTTAATATTAATAATATAAAATATTTGCATATAATATAAGAAAAGAAGTTGTTTAAATTTGACAAATACAGATAATATTGGTAAACTATTAATATAATAAAGATGAGGTATATGCTTATGAGTAAAAATATTGTTATCACTATCAGCAGAGAATTCGGAAGCGGCGGAAGATATATTGGAGAAATGGTTGCTAAAGATTTAAATATACCTTTTTATGATAAAGCTATAATAGAAATGGCATCAGATAAAACAGGATTTTCTCCGGAATATATTAAAGAAAATGAACAAAAATTAACAGGGGCTTCTCTTTTTAATTTTGCTATAACAGGTTCTTATGCTGGAAATATGGTATTTGGTAATGGGGAATCTTTGCAAGACACTATGTTTTTTGCACAGAGCAATGTTATAAAAGAAGTAGCATCTAAACATTCATGCGTTATAGTTGGAAGATGTGCTAATCATATATTGGAAGGAATGGATAATTGTATTAATGTATTCATTTATTCTGATATGGAAAGTAAAATTAAAAGAGCTGTTGAAGAATATAAGTTAGATAGTTCAAATATAGAAAAAATCTTAAAAGAAAGAGATAAATTAAGAGCTAAGCATTATAATTATTATACAGGAAAAAATTGGGGAGATGCTAGAAATTATCATGCTTGTTTGAATAGTGATTTTATAGGCGTAGATAATACAATAGAATTAATAGAAAAAATAGCTAAGTCAAAGCTATAATAAGGTATTTATTATGAGTATAATAGCTGATTTGCATACTCATACTTTAGTAAGTGAGCATGCTTATAGCACAGTTGATGAAATGGTGAATTCAGCTAAGGAGAAAGGACTTTTAGCTTTAGCCATTACAGATCATGGGCCTCATTCCAGTGACGGAGCAAAATCAGTGCATTTCAAAGCTATGCATAGTTTGCCTGATTATATTAATGGAGTTAGACTTCTTAGGGGATGTGAGGCTAATATAGTAGATTATACTGGAAAAGTAGATTTAAGTGAAAATATATTAGAATATTTAGATTTTGTTATAGCTTCCTATCATGAAGATTCTATACAGCCTTTAACTGAAAAAGATCATACAAACGGATATGTTGGAATTATAAAAAATCCTAATATTGACTGTTTAGGTCATGTTGGTAATCCTAAATTTGAATTTGATATCAAATATATAGTCAAATTATGCAAAGAGTATAATAAATTAATAGAAATTAATTCAGCATCTTTTACCGTTAGAAATGGAAGTGCTCCTATATGTTATAAAGTTGCTTTAGCTTGTAAAAAATATGGAACTAATATTGTAATAACATCTGATGCCCATTCAAAGTACAAAGTAGGGGATTTTAAAGATGCTGTAGAATTATTATTATCTATAGATTTTCCAGAGGATCTTATACTAAATGCAGATTATTATAAATTGATGGAATATCTTGGTATATAAAAATGATAGTGTTTTTTTTGATTGTAAGTTTATTAGCATCTGTGATAGGTGCTATTTGCGGAATAGGCGGCGGTATAATAATAAAGCCTGTACTTGATTCTTTGAATGTTCTTGAAGTAAGTAAAATAAGTTTTTTATCATCATGCACTGTTTTATCTATGAGTTTATATACATTCGTAGTATCTAAAATAAAGCAGGATAGTCTTGTAGATTCTAAGGTAGCAACTCCTTTAGCTTTAGGCGGCATTATAGGCGGAATATTTGGGAAGATGCTTTTTTCTTATGTTATAAGACTTTTCAATAGTGAAAATATAGCCGGTGTTTTTCAATCATCTATTCTAATATTATTAACATTTTTTACTTTAATATTTACATTAAAAAATATGGGTGATAAAAAGATAAAATCTATGCATATACAAAATATATTTTTATGTGTAATAATAGGTTTAGTTCTTGGTTTTTTATCATCATTTTTAGGTATAGGAGGCGGTCCTTTTAATATAGCTTTCTTATACTTTTTCTTTAGTATGGATTCTAAGGTTGCCGCTCAAAACTCTCTATACATTATATTGTTTTCTCAAATTTCAAATGTTTTTATAAGCGTTGCTGACGGAGATGCTTTAAAGGTTAATCTTTCTTATCTTATAGTAATGATTATAGGAGGAATATGCGGCGGTATATTGGGAAGATTTATAAATAAAAAAATTGATTCTAAAATAGTTGATAAATTATTTATTATTTTATTATTAATTATTATATTAATAACATCTTACAATTTATATAACTTTTCTGTTAATATATAATGTATATGAAAATGTGAGCGCATTATGTTAGATATAATTATAAAAAATATAGGTTCTTTAGTAACCGCAGAGGGTGATACTCCATTATATGGTAAAAACCAAGGAAATATAAAAGTATATAATAATGTTTCTATAGGTATAAAAAATGGAATAATAGAGTGTATTGGGGATACTGTTAAAGGAAAAGCTAAGAAAACATTTAATGCTAATGGAGCATTAGTTACTCCTGGGCTTATAGATTGCCATACTCATTTTATATACGGCGGTTCAAGAGAAGATGAGATGTATAATATAATCAGCGGTCATATGAGTTATTCTGATATAATAAAATCAGGTTATGGAATATTATCTACCGTAAAAGATACTAGAAATCAAACAGAAAATGCACTTTATAAAAAATCAATACCTATTTTAGATAAAATGCTTCATTATGGAACTACTACAGTAGAAGGTAAAAGCGGTTATGGATTGACTATTAAAGATGAAATAAAAATATTAAAAGTTATGAAAAAACTTAATAATAATCATAAAATAGATATAGTAAGTACATTTATGGGCGGACATGTAATACCTGAGGAATATAAAAATGACAGGGCTTCATATATAAATTTAATATGTAATGAAATGATTCCTGAAATATCAAAGTTGGGTATAGCTGAGTTTTGCGATGTATTTTGTGAGAATTGCGGGCTAGATATGGAAGAAACTCATAAAGTTCTTAATGCTGCTCAGGAGTATCATCTAGGTATTAAAGTTCATTCAGATCAATTAGAAACAAGCGGAGGTTCATATTTAGCTGCCAGATTTAAAGCTATAAGTGCTGAACATTTGATTATGTCTGATGACAGATCTATAGATGTTATAAAAAATCAAAATGTAATAGCAGTTCTTTTACCTAATGCTTCTTTTTATTTGAGTATGCCTTATGCAAGAGCTAGATATATGATAGATAAAGGTGTACCTATAGCATTGGCTACAGACTATAATCCTGGTTCTAGTCCATCTTTAAATATGCAGTTTATAATGAAGCTTGCCTATATTATGTACAGACTTAAGCCGGAAGAAATATTGAATGCTGTTACTATAAATTCTGCATGTGCCATTAATAGAGGTAAAGAAATAGGAAGCATTGAGGTTGGTAAAAAAGCTGATATTATAGTATGGAATTGCGATAATCTTAATTTCTTGCTTTATAGTATGGATGATGATTTATGCGGTATGGTTTTTAAATCCGGAGAGCTTGTATATCATAATTAACATATTTTTATAGTTTTTCAAAAAATAAAACTGAAGATGATATAATGATATCAGAATTAAAATTTGAAAAAGTTATATTATGTTTGTGACATTGCAAACATCTGCAACTGTAGCAAATAAATTCTTCGAATAAAGAATTTGTGAATTAAAAAAGAATGTAAAAATATTATAAAAGAGGAATAATATGGGAATATTTAAAAAATTATTTAAAAAGTCTGATGAGTTGACCATAAATGTTGATTTAGATGACGATGATAATACTAGTATCGATTCTTGTAATAAGATGTCTGTAAAATTAAAAGAGCTTAGAAAAGAAAGAGAGTATTACAAAAATGAGCTCGAAAAAGAAAAAAACAAATCTAAAAAATCATTGATCAATATCTGGAGTTTAGAATGTAAATTAGATGATATTGAAGATCTCATAATGAAAGAGCTTAAAAAATAATTCAATTTCATAAAAAGATAGAGCAAAGTTATTATTTATTTCTTTTTTATTTTTTGACAAGTTAATATATCATAATTAACATATTTTTATCATTTTTTTACTTTGAAGAGTATTTTTTTCTCTTGACAATTTGAGTTTATTTGATTATATTATTATAATATGCGTATATATCTCTGTACGTTTTTTAGCTTTAAGGGAGTAGTTTATTTTAAATATAATGGAAGAGGAATTATTTTCTAGAAAAGAGTCTGTTAAAGATATTTTCAACATTATAGAAACTAAATTAAAGCAGGGTTTGTTTACGGAGTCTATGGAAGATTTTGATAGGATTATGTCAAAAGATTTTGAATGTGCAAATCTGTATGAAAATATATCCTGTGTTAAATTTTGGATTAATAGGCTTGATAAATTTAAAACTGTGGAGAGAAATTGCATAGAATACTGCAAACTTTTAGATTCTACTTATAAGAAATTCAATGTATTCGTACATGGAAAGTCTTATGATGAGAATTTAATATCAATTAACGCTATTCATTATTATGTATATAATAAGATAATAGAGTTAATAATGCAGAGAAGTACTAATGATATTGAAGGCACGGAGGAACTGCGTTTACTTTCTAATGCTTTTATAGAGTTAAAGGATTATTCTAGAGCATTAAAATCTTATGAATATTTAAATACTATAGAACCATACAATTCTAGAACATTGAGTTACATTGCCATGATTTATGATAAATTAGGCGATGAGAAAAAGTGTAAAATGTATGTAAGGGAAGCTTTATTTTATGATCCTTTAAGTATAGAATTTGAAAATATAAGCATAGAAATAGTAAGAGAAATCAGAGATATAATAATAAAAAGAGGTGTTCATAACAATAGTCAGGAAGAAATAATATTATGGATGAGTGCTTACGGTGAACTTATGAACATATTGGATGTGAAAAGACCATTAAATGAACAGGAGGAGTTTGATCTTAGAAGAAACATATCCAGATTGGAAGCAGATTATAGAAAGATAAAGCTTAGAGAAACTACCGCACCTAAACTTTTATCTTCGTATGCATTTTTAACTACGCATCTCATTATGAGACAGAATGATTCTGATGTAGAAGAGGTTAAGGTATGGGGCAGAAAGATGGCTGTAATAGATAAAGATTTGCTGCAATACTACATAAAAATATTAGATAAGGAGTGATAATATGTCAGAAGCTCTACAAAAATTAGAAAACGTGTTTTCAGAAGAAACATTTACGAGAAGACCGCTTCTTAATTATACTACTAAGTATTTTGTTGATTTATCAGGTATTCTCAATGATATAAATGATAATAATGACATAAATTCTGCTATAGAAACAGCTAAAATGCAATTAGATAAAAATCCAAATCATATATCAGCTTTATATGCTAATGGATTTTTAAATTTAAAAATAGAAAATTATTCAGAGATGAGTTTGGAAAAACTTTTAGGCATTTTTAAAAATGCTAAAAAATGGAATATAGTTGAATTCGTATCTCAGAAGATTTTAGATGAATATTATGAGAGTGATTATGCTTTAAGATATTTAGCCAGCTATTATCAAAGCACTAACAGGGAATCTGAGGCATTAGAAATTTGGGAAAGACTTATACGTTTTGACGTTTCTAATCCGGAACTTCCTGAAAAAATAGCACATACAAAAGAAATGGCAGGCGATATAAAGAGTGCTGTGCATTATTATAAAATTGCTTTTGAAAGAAATTTAATGAGAGAAAGATATAATGCAGAAAGCGACATTAAAAAAGTATTGCAATATGAGCCGGATAATTATAATTACTTGCTTAAATATGAGAATGCTTTAAAAGCTCTTGTAGATTCTAACATAATGATAGATGTATGGAAAATAATATTCTTCTATTATTTTGAGAATAATAAATATAATGAAGCTTTAAAAACTATTAAAAATTTGCTTAATTATGAGCAGGATATAGTTGCACAAAATAATAAAAAGGCTAAATTTTTCAGGCATAGACTTGTAGATGTTTATAAAGCTTTATATCCTAATCATACTCTTTTTGAAAAAATAGAAGAAATATCATCTATTACAAATGTTAATAAAAAACCTAAGGATTGTATAGAAATATTTGAAAAGTATATACAATATGATGTTGATAAATATGTTATACATAGAAATTTTGGTGTTGGTAAAATTAAGTCAATAGATATAAATAATGTTAATATAAAATTTGTATCTCAGGAAGATGTAAGAAAAATGACTTTTGATATGGCAATACAATCTCTTACAACATTGCCTAATGATGATATTAATGTTTATAAAGCTTATAGACTTAATGAAATTAAAAAGATTGCAGAAGAAAACCCTACAGAACTTTTAACTATTATTTTGAAATACAGAAAAACAATCACTACAAAAGATTTAAAGCAGGAATTAACTTCAAAGCCTGATATTGTAGTGGCAGAATCAGCCTATACTAAATGGCTTGAAAGTGCTAAAAAATCTGTAAGAGCTTCTACTACAGTTAAATTTGATAAAAATACTTTCCTTTATAATGAGGAAGCTGAAACTTATGATGCTGAAAGTTTATCTAAATTTAATAAGACTGATAATTTCTTTGAGAGATATCAAATATATATGGAATATTTAACTTATACTCCAAATTTAAACTCTGAAGAAGCTAAAGAGATGAATGATTATTTTGTCAATATTTCCAAAGACAAAAAAGCTCCTAATGATGAGAGAATAATAAGTACAATATATTTGAGAAGCCAGTCTAATGCCGACAGCAGCATACCATTGCTTTCAGATATAGTAAAAAATATTGATGATTATACTCATGTTTATGAAGTACTTCCTTCTTCAAATTATAGGGAGAAATTCATAAAAGCTATTTGGGATGGCAGAAGAGATGATTATTATAATATAATACTTAAAATGCTTTATTCTCCTCAAGTTAAAAATAATTATCTTATAGTAAATAAATTATTCGAAGACGGCAAAATTGATATGCTTGCTAAAACTATAGATGATATATTCCTTCATTATAGAGAATGTCCTGAGTCATTTGTTTATTTTGCTCAGAAGATACTTGACGGTGAATATTATGATGAGACAGGTGAAGATATAAATATAAATAAAAATTCTCTTATGATAGGTTTGCTTAGTATAATGCCTCATTTATCAAAAATGGTTGATAAGAAAGAAACATCAGCACAGGCTAGAAAACTTTTGAAAGTTGTGTATGATTTAGTGTTTGATAAGGCTTATCTTCTTAAATTTATAGAGAATGAATCAGAAGAGGATGTTAAAATAATATTTAGCGAATTCCAAAAACTGGTCAATTTAGAGCAGCATTATAAAACAGATATTATTTCTGCTGTTATAAAACGTTTCCCTAACTGGAAGATATAATAAAAATTAAGTTTGATAAAGATTAGGGAGATTTAAAAAATCTCCCTTTTTTATATAGTTGTTTTAATAAAATATATTGATAAAAAATAAAAAAATTATATAGCATTATTATGAATAGTAGTGTATAATATATAACAAATTTTTTAAATGGATATTATTATGAAATTAAGATTATCAAAAAGAGCATTAAAAGAAGATTTTCAAAGCAGTTTTGTAAAAATTATGCTTGAAGTTGCAGTTAAAAGTGATTTAATATCATTTGCCGGCGGTTTGCCTAATCCCGAATCATTTCCTGTAGAAGAGATTAAAGCTGCAGCAAATAAAGTTTTAGAAACTAAAGGTGCTTACTCTTTACAATATAACAGCACTGAAGGATATGGACCTTTAAGAGAGTTTATTGCAAATAGATATAAAAAACAAGGCATTGAAATTGAAGCCAGCGACATACTTATCACTAATGGTTCTCAGCAGGCTTTAGATATTATTTCTTCATGTTTAATAGACCCTGGTGATGATGTTTTAGTTGAAGATCCGTCTTATTTAGCAGCTTTGCAGTCATTTCACCTATATAATCCTAAAATTCATACAGTTAATTTGAATGAAGATGGTGCTGATATAGATGAGTTTAAAGAAGCTATAAATAAATATGATAATAAATTCTTTTATTCTGTACCTAATTTCCAAAATCCTACAGGTATAACATATACAAATGCTGTAAGAGAGAAAATAGCAGAAATAATGAAAGGTAAAGATACATTCTTTGTAGAAGATAATCCTTACGGAGAATTAAGATTTAAAGGCGAACATCAAAAATCATTTGGTACATATTTAGGAGAACAGGCTATATTGCTTGGCACATTCTCAAAAACTGTAGCACCTGGTATGAGATTAGGCTGGATTGCATGCAGACAAAAAGAATTATATGCTAAAATGAAAGATTATAAACAGCTTATAGATTTACATACAGGAACATTTGCTCAGGTAGTTGTAAGTCAGTATTTAGAAGATAATGATTATGACGAACATATCAAAAAAATAATAGACTTATACGGCAGACAATGTAATTATATGCTTGAAGCTATGGATAAATATTTACCTAAAGATATGCATTGGACTCATCCTGAAGGCGGTATGTTTATATGGGCTACACTTCCTAAAGGAATAGATGCTGTTGAGCTTTCAAGAAAAGCTGCTGAAGATGGTGTTGTTGTTGTAGCAGGAGAACCTTTCTATGAAGCTAAAAGAGGTTTAGGTACTTTAAGATTGAATTATACTAATTCTAAACCTGAAGATATTGATAAGGGTATATCTATATTAGCAAAAGCTATTGAAAAAATGAGAAAGTAAAAATAATTTATATAGTATTTTTATAAAAGGCAGTGAATGTAAAATTTACTGCCTTTTATTATTTTATATGATTATTTTTTTATATTAAAGTTAGTATATGTTAACATTATTTGATAATATTATGTTTTTTTTGTAAAAAAAACGTTAATTTCTTTTACTTTTTTTATGTATTAAAGGCTATATTAGCTATATGTTGCCTCGCATATAAAACAAAAAAACAAAAAACTCTATATTAAAAAAGGATAAAAAGATGATTAAAAAATCAAGTTTATTTATTTTGTTCTTATTCGTTTTCGCTGGTCTTGTATATGGACAAACAGCTAAATCTACTTTAGATGGTATGATGCAGTCTTATAATGGTGAGATGAATGCATCTGCTAGTTATGCTGAGTATGCTAAAAAAGCTCAAAACAAAAGCGTTGCAGCTTTATTTAAAGCAGCTTCTGCAGCAGAAGCTTTACATGCTAAACTTTTAAATGATATGGCTTTATCTTCTAAATTATCAACTAAAGCATTAACAGCTAAAATCAATGCAGTTAAAGTTGGTACAGATGTTGATAATTTAAAAAGCGGTATAGCTGGTGAAACTTATGAGTACACAAAAATGTACCCAGCTTTCAGTAAAGTTGCTTCACAAGAAAACAATAAAAATGTTGCTGAATTAATGAACAGAATAGCTTCTGTTGAAAAAACACATGCTGAATTATATAATAAAACTATACAGGATTTAAATGCTAAAAAATCTGTTCCTACAGTATATTATTTATGTCCTGTTTGCGGATATGTTGAAGCAGGTTCAGCTCCAGCTAAATGCCCATTATGTAATGCTACAGCTAATTCTTTCCAAGCATTTAATTAATTAAAAAATAATTGATTCGTTAATTTTTTTATAGAGGCAAAGGCATTGATAATATTTTATTATCAATGCTTTTTTTATATCTTGAAAAAATCTTAATAGTTTATATAATATTCTAAATAAATTTTATATTTGGAGAAATTAATAAATGCAATCTACTATGCCGTATATGAATATTATAATAATAGCATGCTGTGTACTTGTGGTACTTTTGATTTTAGTTTTGGTGTTAATGAAAAAATCTAAAAAACCTAAAGTTTCATTAACAAGTTCTAAAAGTAAATTTTCATTATCATCATTATTTAATACTTCATCTATTAATGATGAGTTTTTTGCGAGTTTAGAAAATACATTAATAACAGCCGATGCTGGTGTTGAAACTACAAAAGATATTATTTCAAAACTTAGAGATGTAATAGAAAAAGAAAATATAAAAGATCCTGCTGAAGCTAAAAAACATTTAAGAGAAATTTTAATATCTAAATTCATTTCGAAAAAAATAGAACTTAAAGATAAGACTATACTTTTTATAGTTGGTGTTAATGGAGTTGGTAAAACAACTTCAATAGCAAAATTAGCTAATATTTTAAAGAAAGATCATAAAGTTATATTAGCGGCAGCAGATACATTCAGAGCCGCAGCAATAGAGCAATTAGAGGAATGGGCTAATAGACTTTCTGTTACTATAGTTAAAGGTCAGCAAGCTGGAGATCCTGCGAGTGTATTATTTTCAGCATTAGATAAAGCTAAGGCAACAGATGCTGATATAGTGATAGTTGATACTGCAGGAAGATTTCATAATCAGGAGAATTTAGTAAGACAGCTTGAGAAAATGAAAAAAATAGCTACAGAGAGATTTACTGAATTTAAATTTGTACCAATATTAGTATTAGATGCCAATGTTGGACATAATGGAATAGAGCAGGCTAAAGTATTTACTAATGCTTTAGATATACAAGGTGCTATAGTTTCAAAATTAGATAGTACAGCTAAGGGCGGGGTAGCAATAAGTATAGCTCATTATTTATCTCTGCCTATATATTACGGAGGCTTTGGGGAGAAAGTTGAAGATTTTAAAGAATTTGATGCTGAAAGTTTCGTTGATTCTATATTACAGTAATTAATAATCATTGGAGTTATATATTATGTCTTTCACAGTTAAACCTTCAGAAATTTTTGGCTCTATATATATTCAAATGAGTAAAAGTGATGCACATAGAGCTTTAATAGCTTCATCATTAGCCAAAAGTCCAAGTATCATAAAGCATTGGATTGATAATGTTAGTGTTGATGTGGAAGTTACAAAAAATGCTGTGTCTAATTTTGCTGATTTAGAAGTTATTGATGATGGTATTAAAGTTTTTCCTAAAAATGAATATAAAAAAGAATTAACTATAGATGTTAAAGAGTCAGGAAGCAGTTTAAGATTCTTAATTCCTATAATGTCGGCATTTGGAATAACATGTACTTTTACAGGTTCTAAAAAATTATTTTCAAGACCTATGGAAGTTTATAAAAAAATATGGAAGGAACAGGGATTAGAATTTATTCACTCTGAGGATTCTATTAAAATATCAGGGCAATTAAAGGCTTCAAATTTCAAGGTGCTTGGAAATTTGAGCAGTCAGTTTTTGAGCGGACTTTTATTTGCTTTGCCTTTACTTGATGGTAATTCCAATATTATTATAGATGGTGAATTAGAGTCAGAACCTTATGTTATGATGACTTTAAAAACACTTAAAGCAGCAAATATAGAAACTTTAAGACATGATAATAATATAATAGAAGTATACGGTAATCAGGAGTACTCAGGAATTGATTATGAGGTAGAATCCGATTGGTCGCATGCTGCTTTTTTTGCTGCTGCTGGTGCTTTAGGCGGTGAAACTACTTTATATGGTCTTAATAAATATTCTATTCAAGGTGATAAGGAAATACTTAATATATTAAAATTTATGGGTGCTTCTGTTTCTTATAATGATGATAATTCCATTACAATAAAGAAAACTAATAGATTGAATGCACTTGATATAGATATGTCAGATATTCCAGATTTAGGTCCTATAATTACAACTCTTGCTGCTACTGCAAAAGGTAAGACAAGATTATATAATGCTGGAAGATTAAGATATAAAGAAAGTGATAGAATGAATGATTTAATGGATAGTTTCTTAAAGATAGGGGCTAATATAGAAGTAACTGAAGATGAAATATTAATAGAAGGAGTTGAAAGGCTTAAAGGAGGAGCTACAACTTCTCATAATGATCATAGAATAGCTATGTCGCTTGCCGTTGCTTCTGCTGTTTCTGATAATGATATAATTATAGATGATGCTGAGTCCATAAATAAATCATCTTTTAATTTTATAGAGCAATTTAGAAGTGTAGGCGGTAAAATAGAATTATAAACTATAATATATTTGTAAGCATTGATAGCTGTATGTAATTTGTTACAGGTATAGTTTCTTTTATAACTTTAGAATCTAAAAATATATTTTGCTGTATTTCATACCATCTTAATATTTCACCTGAAGTATATGCATTTTTTATATCTGATGATGAAAACAATATTGATGCATCTATTTCATTTTTTACTGACTTTATATCATTGCCTGTAAGTTTTGCTGTTAATTCAGCTGCTTCATATAAATTGTTTTTTCTATAATCCATAGCTTTTAATATGGCTCTTGAGAATCTTTTTGCTATATCAGGATAATTATTTATATATTCTGATGTTGATACAAAACTGCTAGTTAAGATAATTTCATTGCTGTAGTCTGTGATATCTGCTAATAGTTTATAATCATTTGGTATTTGATCTGTAATTTCTCTTGTATAAGGATCCCATGTTAATACAGCATCAACTTTTTTATTTATTAGAACATTGGCAAGATTAGTAATATTGATATTCGTTAAATTTATATCCTGCAATTTTATATTATTATTTTTTAATGCTACATTAAGCATAGTTTCACCTGATGTACCTAAATGAGTCGCTACTGTTTTTCCTTTCAAATCAGAAATGCTGTTAATACCAGTCCAGTTTCCTGTTATTATTTTTTCGCCTTTACTTATTCCATTTGGTATTAATATTTGTACTTCTCCGTTTATAATTAAAGAATGAGCAGCATGACCAATATATGTAAAATCTACCTCTTTAGACATCATAGATAAAATTGCTGCATGTCCGTTAAAAAAATCAAATAGTTCTGCATCTAAATTTTCTTCTTCAAAGAAACCTTTTTCTTTTGCTATTGCAACAGCAGATGATCCAGAGAATTCATATAGATATCCGACTCTTATTTTAGTGTTTGCGGGCTTTTCTTTTTCTTTGTTGTTATTGCATGATATTAATGTGATTACAATAAAAAAAATATAAATAATTTTATTCATAATATATGTCCTAATTATATTATAAAATTGAAATATGGTAATATCAGCAATAATATTTATTTGGATTGATTATTAAAATATTTCTTTTTATTTCTAAATCTTAAGCGTACAACTCTAAATAATGCTTCAGCTATAATATTCTTGGACATCTTTGATTGTCCGCTTCTTCTTTCATAAAATATTATAGGCTCTTCCTCTACTTTATATCCATTACTTTCAAAAGAATAATTCATTTCTATTTGAAAAGAATATCCTGCTGAAAGTATATTATCAAAGTTCATATTTTTTAATACAGATACTCTAAAGCATTTAAATCCGCCTGTAATATCCATAATTTTAGAACCTAATATAAATGATGCATATCTATTTCCGTAGTATGAAAGAAAAAGTCTTCTTAAAGGCCAATTTACAACACTTATTCCATTGCAATATCTTGATCCTATTACTAAATCTAATTTTTCATTTTCCATTCTTTCTATAAATTTAATTACAAAATCAGGATCATGAGAAAAATCAGCATCCATTTCTATTACATAATCAGGATTGTATTGAAATGAATGTTTAAATCCAGCAATATATGCAGGTCCTAATCCTTCTTTCTTTTCTCTTTTCAATAAATGCACTCTATCATTTGATAAATATTTTTCTACAATACTTGCAGTACCATCTGGGCTATTATCATCAACAACTAAAATTTCTATATATTCAGGTAATGATAACACTTTATTAAGCATTTTTTCTATATTATCTTTTTCATTATATGTTGGTAATACTATAGTAGCTTTCATTTTGTATCTGATTGTCTCCTGTTTCTTTTTTCTATTTTTAACGTTTTTTGAGTATTTTTCTTGATATAATTATCTATATTGAACATAATATATTTTACATACCTTACATATGATGTTCTAGGATCTATTATATTTTTGTATGAGAATATTTCATTATTATCTATAGTATAGAATACAATATCCCCAAATAGAATTATGTCATTATCATCTATAGCATTATCCATACCCATTAAATTGATTTTTATTCCAACAGATATAGATGTGTCTATGATTTTATATCCGACTATATATGAATTCTCATAATCTAATTCCATATCAAGAGAATCTATCAAATTTTTAAAAGTTTTTATTTTTACTTCTTTATTTCTATATTTTACAATAATATTTTCTTTTATATCTTCATCTTCAAAAGAAAAATTAATATTCTGCATTTGATTAAAAGGCTGT
>CASEHG010000200.1 GCA_949287565.1 uncultured Brachyspira sp. | reverse complement strand
TAATCTCTACTATCTTTTTTTTCTGATTTGTATTATATTGTTTCATAGGTATTCCTTTTTGTTTATTTGTGCTTATTTAAATTATAAGGAATACCTTCTTTTTTTAAACCAAAAATGTGCAATATCTATGGCTCTTAAACATTAATTTTAAAAATGCAATATAGTAAAATAATTAAAAAAGGTATATAATACTTTAAATATATAAAGTTTTTACTATTACAGGAGTTAATATATGTCTAAAGAAAAAAAAGAAATGATGTACGAAGGAAAAGCTAAAAAGATTTATGCTACAGATAATCCTGATGAAATAATTTTGTATTATAAAGATGATGCTACAGCTTTTAATGGTGAGAAAAAAGGCTCTATAAAAGATAAAGGCGTTATGAATAATGAAATAACAACTTTACTTTTCAAAATGCTTGAAAAAAACGGAGTAAAAACTCACTTCATAGAAAAGTTAAATGAAAGAGAACAGCTTTGTCAGAAAGTTAAAATCTTTCCATTAGAAGTGATTGTTAGAAATTTGATAGCAGGCTCTATGGCTAAAAGACTTGGAATAGAAGAGGGTACAGTTCCTCCTAATACTATATTTGAAATTTGTTATAAAAATGATGAATACGGCGATCCTTTAATCAATGATCATCATGCTGTTGCTTTGAAATTAGCTACTTATGATGAATTAAAATATATTTATGAAGTAACTGCAAAAGTTAATAACCTATTAAAAGATGCTTTAGATAAAATAGGCATTACTTTAGTTGACTTCAAAGTTGAATTCGGTAAAAATGCAAAAGGCGAAATACTTTTAGCTGATGAGATTACTCCAGATACTTGCAGATTCTGGGATAAAAAAACTGGTAAAAAATTAGATAAAGACAGATTCAGAAGAGATTTAGGTTCTATTGAAGAGGCTTATATTGAAGTTTTAAATAGACTTAATAATCTATAATTAATTTATAGTACATATAAAAAAGACTTTGCTTGATTTCAATATCCAGCAAAGTCTTTTTAATTATTATTTGATTAATTTTCTTTTTTTTCTGGTTCTTTTATTTCTGTTATTTTTACTTCTTTAACTTTTTCATCAGCAGTTTTTTTAAGTGTAAGTTTTTCTCTGTCTTTTTCAGCTATATAGTAATTGTTTCTTAATTTTAATACTATATCCTTAGCATCATTAATACTATCATTTTTTTTATATGCTTGAATAAGCATTTGTATCAATGATATAGTAGAAGGAAGCCCTATATATATAATAGCTATACCTGCAGACGGAATAGTTGCTATTGAAGAAGCTATCAATGCCTTATCTTTTCCGAATTTTTTTGATGATACTATAGCAGTAGCGGCAACTAATACTCCTCCTATAAGAACGCCCCATGCAATTTTACCTGTGTTTTTTATGTTAGAAACTTTATTGCCAAGTTTATGCTCTATATAAATAACATCATCATCTGACATAAGAGCATTTACTAACTCTTCTTCATTCATACAAATTTTATAAGAAACTTCTTTCATAATAATTTCTAACCTCAACTTTATTATATGTTTTCATAATTATATGATAAATTTATTGATAAAAAAGTCAATTAGTACATAAATATTTTTATTATGTCAGCAAGTCTTTTCAGCTGTAGGTCTGTTTGGTATTTCAGTAGGGTATTTTCCAGTAAAACAGCCTATACAGTAATTCTGATTTTGTAAAGCTTCAAGCATATCTTCTATAGTGAGATATTCTAAAGTATCAGCATTAATTTCTTTTCTGATCTCTTCTACGGAAAGCTTTGCTCCTATAAGTTCCTTTTTGGAGGATATATCAACTCCATAGTAGCAAGGACTCTTTATAACAGGAGACGCAGATCTGAAATGTACTTCTTTAGCACCTGCTTTTCTAACGATATCTATTAATATTCTGCTTGTAGTTCCTCTAACCAATGAATCATCTATTAATATAACTCTTTTTCCGTCTATTAAATGTCTTAAAGGATTGAATTTTAATTTAACTGTTTCTTCTCTTGATGATTGTTCAGGCATGATGAAAGTTCTTCCTATATATCTGTTTTTTACTAAACCTATACTATATGGAATACCGCTTTCTTTAGCAAATCCTAATGCCGCTATTGTACCAGAGTCTTGAACACCTATAACTATATCAGCATCTATTTTATTTTTTTTGGCAAGCAATACGCCTGTTTGGAATCTTACATTATAAACATTAATTCCGTCTATATTACTTTCAGGGCGTGCAAAATATATATGTTCAAAAGCACAAGGATAATGTTTAACTTGGTCTTTAGAATATTTGAAAGATTTTACACCTTCTTCATCTATTATAACCATTTCGCCTGCTTCTATATCTCTTATAAATTTAGAGCCTACAGCATCTAAAGCACAAGACTCTGAAGCTAAGAAATAATCACCATTAGCATTTGTACCCAAACATAATGGTCTTATTCCATGAGGATCTCTTACACCTATAAGTTTTCCGTCAACAACTATAACTAAAGCAAAAGCTCCTTTTATAATATTAACGCATTCTTTAATGCCTTCTATGAAGTTGTTAACAGTTTTTCTAGCTATAAGCTTAATAATAACCTCTGTATCAGAAGTAGCATTGAATGTTGCTCCTCCTTCTTCAAGTTCATATCTTAATTCTTCAGCATTAGTCAAGTTGCCGTTATGAGCTATAGCAATTTGTCCCAATCTGAAAAGGTTTTCGAGCGGCTGAGCATTTTCTATTTTACTAGCACCTGTAGTGGAATATCTTACATGTCCTATAGCAATATTACCTTCTGTATCTTTAGGTATATTACTAGAAAATAAATCTGATACAAGCCCCATAGATTTATAAGTGAATAAATGTTTGTAATTTGATACAGTAATACCTGCACTTTCCTGTCCTCTATGCTGTAAGGAATAAAGTGCATAATTTAAAGTTTTTAATATATCTTTCTTTATTTCTTTAGAATAAATACCAAAAACTCCGCATTCTTCTCTAGGCTTATCATTCATATAAATATTATTCATCATATATTATTATAACCAACTTTATTTTTATTTTTAACCTGTCAATATTATAATTAATTGCATTTTTATACAATAGATTTATTGAATATTTTTTATTATTATGTTTGCCTCTACTAACAATAGAGGCAAGCTAAAGCTGCCATCTGCTTCAGCACTCTTTTATTAAATCAAATTTTACATAAAACTATTTAATCAAATTTTCCAAAATTAAAATGCTTCCGTACATAAATCTGTCAAATAAATGTTTATTATTCTCATTTTTGCCTTGAATAGATATTTTTATATCAATTTCATCATTGTAATTTGAATTTCTATTAAAAGGAGATTCTATATATAATGATAAACCGCTGTAATTATCTAAGTATTCATAACCATTAACTTCTTCATAATATTCAGAAATCTCTTTAAAAGCAAATTGAGAAGCAAAATTTTTTATATTTGATACTGTCATTGTTATGTTATTATATCTATTGAACTCATCTTCTAAATTATCTATTATTTGAATCTGTTTAATAGGCTGTGCTATCTCATAATCAGATAATTGATTGAGGCACTTTATTATTGAATCTTTATTTATTTCAGTAGGGGAGGCTAAACTTATTAAATTATTTTCATTCAATTTTATATAATCATCATTTATATCAATGAAACTTCCATCTCCTAAATATCTGAAAATATTTATAAAATTTTCGTTTTCATCGTATAAGTTCCAAAATAAATTTACAGAATACTGACTTAAAAATGAATTATCAATATAAATCTTTTTCCAAAAATCATAGCTCAATTTTCTTCCGTTCATTAGAAGCATTAATATTTTTTCTCTTTCTCTTTTTACAATATTCTTTATTTCTTTTTTCATGAAGTTTATTTCTGATTTTAATTCAGATGAAAAAGTTTTTGGAATAGTTTTTAATATTTTTTCTTTTTCTGTTATATCGTATATATCAACAGACATATTTGAATTGACTGATATTTTATATTTTTTGTCTTCTATATTTATTATTCTCTCACCGTTTTTATCTAATGAAAAATCTGGAATTAGTAAACCGCTTAACTCATCTCTATTTATTTTCATTCTATCAGCTATAACATCTAGTGCAGAATTAGAAGCATTTCTTACACTTTCAATCTTTGATTTTCTAGCCATTTCATCTATTAAACTTAAAGCGTATTTTCCGTCATTTAAAGCTAAAATATAAATATAATATGAACGAGGATAAAATTCTTTGCCCTGAATACTTTTAGCATAATCTTTTATGATATTTCCTTTTCCATATATGCCTACTATTATTCTTGAAGCGATTTTACTTCTATCATTTTCAAATATTTTATAGGCAGCACTCCTGAAACTTTCTATATCTATTAAATCTATGATATTATCTATGATTTTTAATCTCATTACATTGTCTTTAACTTTCAAATAATTTCCGTAAATGAATTTAATTATTTTAATATCAATCTTTTTAGTTTTATCTCTTGAGAGAATATCATATTCATCTTTAATAAATTTTAAATTTTTATCAAAATATTCTTCATAATTATTATTAACATAATCCTGAACTTCTTCTATGTTATTAAACTTTACTTCATTTTGTGATTCTATTTTTTCTCTGTGTTCTATAAGGCTTTCAAGTTCATTATAATGTTCTTTTTCTAATTTTGTTCTAAAAGCTATAATCTTTCTGTTTTTAGAAGTAATAATTGTTTTGTATATATCTTTTATATCAATATCTTTTATTTTATCAAAATCTTCATAGTACAGATTTATTCTAAGATTAAGAGGAAGTTTATTTATATCAATATCACTATTAAATACATCATAAGCTTCTTTTAAATTATCAAGATTCCATTTATCAGGATATTTATTGAAAGATGATGCATTAAAAAACATATATGAAATTTTTTTAAGGTTTGAAGTATCCCAATTATTCAAATCATTATTGAAGTAAGGAGCATCTTTAAACATACCAATCATATCATGAACATTTGAAGTATTCCAATTTTCTATGCCTTCAAAATTCTTTCTTTTGCTTTCTTTGAATAAAAAACTCATATCTTTTATAAGAGTTGTATCTATATTGTATAGATTTATATTTTCATCATCAGTTAATTTTTTTAATTCTTCTTTGTTTTTAGGCTTATATATAATTAAATTTTCCATAGGTAATTTTTTTATGTAATGATATAGCTTCAGAATCAGTAAGATGTGCAACATAATCTTTTACTAATTCTTCATCGCTGTTATAAGGTATATCTGCTTTTTTGAATAAAGTATCTTCTTCTATAATATCTTTATGCTTTAATAAATATTCAAATATTGTTGAAACTATTCTGTTTACTCTTTCAACATCTTCAAGTATCGCTTTGCTTTCATAAACAGTCTTAAACATGAAAGCCCTTAAATCATTTATAGCTTTTAATACTTTTTCATCAATATCAATTTCCATCTTTTCCATACTAGCTTCTATAACACCCATAATCATAGTGTCTGCTCTCTCACCATAAGTTGTACCAAGAACTTTAACTATATCTTTAGGTAAATCCTCATATTTAAGAAGTCCGTATCTTATAGCATCATCAACATCATGATTCGCGTACGCTATAGTGTCGGATATCCTTACTATCATACCCTCATTAGTTGAAGGGCCTGATGAGTCTGCAATAAGTTTTCCGTTTTTTCCTTTGGTATGCTTTATAATACCGTCACGTACCTCAAAACTTAAATTTAGTCCTTTTCCTTTTTCAAGATGCTCTACTACTCTTAAAGAATGTGAAGAATGATGAAAACCTTTGAAATATTTTGATATAGCTCTCTCTCCTGCATGTCCGAATGGGGAATGCCCTAAATCATGTCCGAATGCAATAGCTTCTGTTAAATCTTCGTTTAGTCTTAAAGCTCTTGCTATACTTCTAGCTATTTGCATAACTTCAAGTGTATGAGTAAGTCTTGTCCTGAAATCGCCTACTGAAAGCATTATAACTTGTGCTTTATCTTTAAGGCGTCTGAAATACTCGCTATGAACTATTCTATCTCTATCCTGCATATAAATAGTTCTTATATCGTCTTTTTCTCTGGGGTATACTGTGCCTTTACTATCTGCTGAAAAAGCTGCTGCAGGTGATAAAAAACTTTTTTCTCTGGTTTCTATATCAAGTCTTATAGTTCTCAAAATGTCTTCCTCATAAGTTTTAATATTCTAATAATTATGTTAATAATAAATCAATTAATAAAAAAATACAATTATAATAATTATTTATTTAGTTAAATAAAAAATCCTGTATTTTAATAAAATATAAATAAGCTGAAATAAATATTAGACTTGTTTCAAAAGTACTTGACAAAATTAGTTGTATAATTTTTTAATAAAATTTTAGTTATAAAATAATGTTGATATGTTGTATAATTAATTATTTTAGTATATAAAAATGCAGTTCTTTTGGTTCTTTTATACCAATACCGAAAGGTACCTACTCGGTAAAAGAACTGGGGTTGCCGAAGGCACGCACAGCGGGGGGCAAAGCCCCAACTATAAATTTAAAACACTAAAAAATTAAACAGTGTAAATATCTATTAATTTAGTTTTTAAACAAGTTTATTTAATAAAATACAAGATTTTTAATTTTTGTATTATTTATTCAACTGTAACACTTTTTGCCAAATTTCTAGGCTTATCAACATTGCATCCTCTTATTACAGATGTATGATAAGCTAATAATTGTAATGCCACAATGGAAACTATAGGCATAAACATATCCTCAACTTTAGGTAGATATACTATTTTTCTATATGAATCTTTATCTATATCAATACCTTCCTTTACAAAAAGTAAAACATTAGCTCCTCTCGATATTACCTCTTTTGTATTGCTTATCATTTTGCTAAGTATTTTTTCTTGTATAGCCAATGCCACTACAGGAGTATTATCTGTGATAAGGGATATGGCACCATGTTTGAGTTCTCCTCCTGCATAAGCCTCGCAATGAATATAGCTTATCTCTTTCATTTTTAAAGCTCCTTCCATTACCTGATAATAATCTAAATCTCTTCCTATAAAGAATATGCTGTTAGCTTCTTTATAATCATAGCATAGTGATTTTATTTCATCATTCATAGTGAGAACTTTATTTACAGAATCTATTGTATTAAGTAAATTTTTTATAAGTATTTTTATATAATCATTATCTTTGATTTTTCTTGCCAATATTATTTTAAAAGTTATTAAATACATTATAGCCATCTGTACAGAATAAGCCTTTGTAGAAGCCACAGATATTTCAGGGCCTGCATAAGTATATATAACATAATCTGCATTTCTAGCTATAGAAGAACTATTAACATTTACTATAGCTAAAGTTTTGTACCCTTTTTCTTTAACTAAATTTAAAGCAGCTAAAGTATCAGCAGTTTCTCCGGATTGTGATATGAATATTGAAAGAGTTTTTTCTGTGAGTATAGGATTTTTATATCTGAACTCAGAAGCTATTTCGCATTCTACTGGTATTCTGCAATTATCTTCTATAAGTCTTTTTCCTATCATAGCAGCATGCATAGCTGTACCGCATCCTATTATATAAACCCTATCAAAGAATGTCCAAAAACTTTCATCTTCGATTCCGTCTCTTTTAAAATCTGGAATACCATGTACTATTCTAGGTTCTATTGTATCAAGAAGAGCTTTAGGCTGTTCATTAATCTCTTTAAGCATAAAATGTTCATATCCGCATTTTTCAGCTTGTTCTACAGTCCAATTTGCCTCAAGTACTTCATAATCTTTTTCTTTTAAGTTTTCATCATATATAGTTATTTTATTTTTTTCTAAAACAGCTATATCTCCGTCATCTATCAAAATATATTTATTTGTATATTTTAATATTGCGGGTATATCTGAAGCTAAGAAATTTTCATTTTCACCTAAAGCAGCTATCAAAGGAGCAGATTTTCTAACAGCATATAATTTATTAATATCATCTTTAAAAATTATAGCGAATGCATAAGAGCCTTCTATAATATCCAAAGCCTTTTTTATGGCAGTTAAAGGATCACCTTCATATAATGAATCTATTAAATTAGCTGCCGCTTCAGTATCCGTTTCTGATAAGAATTTATATTCTTTTTTTATTAAATCATTTTTTATATCTTTATAATTTTCTATTATTCCGTTATGTACTAATGTAAGCCTTTCAGTAAAATGAGGGTGAGCATTAATATCGGAAGGAGCTCCATGTGTTGCCCATCTTGTATGCCCTATGCCTATATTTGACTCTATGTTTTTTTCATTTTTTAATATGTTTTTTAAATTTTCAAGTTTTCCTTCGGCTTTGAAAGTAATAATATTATTATTAGAATCTGCTATAGAAATACCAGCAGAATCATATCCTCTGTATTCTAATGAAGAGAGTCCATGCATTAATATATCTGATGCTTTATTATTATACCCTATATATCCAACAATCCCGCACATAATTAAAAAAGTCCTTAAATAAGATTTTATCAAAAAAACATCATTTTTAAAAAATCACTTTTTTTGATAATCGAATATGATAAATAAAAAAAGCAAAAAGTCAATACTGTTTGAAGTAATACTATAAAAAAGATGCTTTACAAAAAGGCTTATTTATTATAGAATTATGTTAATTAATTTTTCTATTATTACGAAATTATAAGTAATAAATTTCAATAAAACAGGGCATTATCATGAAAACTATTAATTTAATATTGGGTAACCATAATCATCAGCCAGTTGGCAATTTTGACTTTGTATTTGAAAATACATATAAAAATGCTTATAAGCCTTTTTTAGATATATTAGAAAAGTATAAAGACATAAAATTTAATTTTCACTATACAGGCTGTTTATTAGAATGGCTTGAAAAGAATCACCCAGAACATATTCAGGCTTTGAAAAAACTTGCAGAAGAAAAGAGAATAGAAATGCAAAGCGGCGGTTTTTATGAACCTATAATGCCTTCAATACCGGATAAAGATAAAGATATACAGATAAAAAAATTAAATGAATATATAGAAAAGAATTTTAGTATTACTCCTCAAGGTGCTTGGATTGCTGAGAGAGTTTGGGAGCCTACATTAGTTAAGAATTTAGCTATGAATGGCATCAAATATATAATGCTTGATGATTCTCAGTTTTTAACTACAGGAATAGACACTAAAAATATGTTCGGTTACTTTATAACTGATAATGAGAATTATAAATTAAATATATTCCCAATATCTCAGGAACTTCGTTATTTAATACCGTTTAGAGATGTTGAAAAGTCTATTGAATATTTAAAATCAATAGCTACTGAAGAAGGCGACAGAGTTGTAGTTCTTCATGATGACGGAGAAAAGTACGGAGATTGGCCTGGTACTCAAAAATGGGTATATGAAGATAAATGGCTTGAAAAGTTTTTTGATGCCCTTACAAAAGAGAAAGATACAATTATCACTACTACATACAGTGAATATATGGAAAAGCATCCTCCTATATCAAGAATTTATATACCTACAGGTTCTTATGAAGAAATGCTTACTTGGGTTTTACCTGCTAAAGTACAGGATGAATTCCATTCAAAACAGGAAGAATTAAAGAAATCTGAAGATAATGAGATTGTAAGCAGATTTATGAGAGGCGGTTTCTGGAGAAATTATTTTAGTAAGTATTCTGAAAGCAATAGAATGAATAAAAGAATGATATTTACTTCTAATATGATAGGGGAGATTACAGAGTCTAATTATAAAGAAAAAGAAGAGGCTTTAAGCTATTTATTAAAGGGGCAGTGTAATTGTCCTTATTGGCATGGTACATTCGGCGGACTTTATTTAAATAATTTAAGACATGCCACTTATGCTAATTTAATTAAGGCTACTTGTATATCTTTAGAGAAAGTTTATGGAAGAAAATATTTTTTAAGTCATAGCTTGGATTTTGATATGGACGGTAGAGAGGAGATTATGATTTCATGTGAGAATGCCGGATTAGTTTTCCATACTTTAAGCGGATCTTTAATAGAATGGGATTTGAAAAAAGGAAATCATATCAATTTAATAGACTGTCTTAGAAGAAGGGAAGAGGCTTATCATATAGCTGCTGTAAGAAATTCTAATAATGATCAAAATAATGATGAGCATGTATCAATACATGAAATAGCAAAAAAAGTTGATGAAAAGATTGCTAAATATTTGGTATTCGATAAAAATGAGAAAGTATTCGGAGTTGACCACTTCTTAAATAAAATGCCTACTGCTGAAGAATTCCAATTAGTAAAATATGAAGAAAATGCAGATTTTTATAATCTTCATTATGATGTTTTGGAAAATCTTATCAATAAAGATTATGCTACTGTATCTTTTGAAAAAACTTCAAAGGTTAATGGCAAAGATATACATTTGGTAAAAAGATATATTGTAAATAATGATGGAAAATTTTCTGTTGAATCTATCATAGAAAATAAATCTAATGAAGATATAGAATTTGTATATGCTTTAGAAAATAATATAACATTGCTTGCAGGACAGGAACCAGACAGATACTATATAGGAGGCAATGAAAAAGTTTCTAATAATTTGTCTGATAGCGGAGAATACAAAGGCACAGTGTTTGGTATGGCTGATGAATCATATATAAAAATAAATGTATTAATGGAAGCAAGCGAAGAAACAGTATTCTTATATATGCCTAATTTTACTATATCTGATGCGGTAGATAAACTTGAAATGAATTATCAAAATTCCACTATAGTATGCTGTAAAAATATTTCTTTA
>CASEHG010000199.1 GCA_949287565.1 uncultured Brachyspira sp. | reverse complement strand
TAATGTTATAAGAATAGTTAATAAAGATTTAGTTACAGAGAAAAGTGTAAGGATAGTAGGTTTTGAGAACGGATATTTTAAATACAGAAAGAGTGTTGATATATTGAAATTGGTTGTTGTCGAAAGGCATAAGGCTGCAGGTAAAATAGGTTTAGGATTAATAGAAAATTACAAATTAAAAAATGGTGCTATTGCTACAAGTGTATCTCATGACTCTCATAATATAATAGCAGTAGGTGATAATGATGAAGATATAATACTTGCAATAAAAGAAATAGAAAAATGTTCAGGCGGAATAACCGTTGTAAAAAACGGAAAAGTTCTTGATACATTACAATTAAAAATAGCAGGCATTATGTCTGATGATTCTCCTTATGATATAGTAAAGAAAATCTATTCTATGCATGAGCTTGCCTACAATGAACTTAATGTTAACAGAGAAATAGATCCTTTCATGACTTTATCATTTATGGCTTTGCCTGTTATACCAGAAATTAAGCTTACAACAAATGGGCTTTTCGATGTGAAAGAGTTTAATTTTATAGATGTAAGTGCATAATTTAATTATTATGTTTAAATTACCGCACGGTGAGCAGATTTTTTAATATAATAAAATTTGTATTATTGATTTATTTATAATTTAAATTTCGTTAATCGTACGTTATATGAATTCTAAATTTAAAAAAACACTTGGGCGGGTGCTGACAATTTCTAATTAAGCAGTAAAGAAATATAAAACAAAATTACAAATTGAGTTATAAAAAATAGAGGGCGGGGTATGTAATTAAATTTTATACTCTCCGCCGTCTATTAATTTCTTTTTTAATATCTAATAAAATATACTAAAAATTTTAGAGTTTGTCATTTTTTTAGTCAACTTTTTCCCGCCGCTTACGCTCTGCGGGCTTCGCCAAAGTTGCTGCCGCAGGCACGCTTCGCGAAAGTGCAAGTATAAAATTAGTACTAAATCATACTAAAATTGTTTTGCATGTAAGATAAATTAATAAATTGAAGTCAAAATGCAGCCTTTCGCCTGCCGTAGGCACACTTCGTGAGGCGGGCTGTGCCTGCTTCTCGCCGTAGGCGGGCTTCGCCTGTGGCAATACCACAGGCACTCCCTACAGTCGCAAAAGAAGTGGGGTTGCCGAAGGCACGCACAGCGGGGGCAAAGCCCTATATATAAAAAACAAAATATAAATTTATTTTTGACAAAGTATAGTTATTTAGGTATATACTGCAATAATTACTGCATATGCTTCCAAATATTATTAAGTTTATCCTGCATAATAAGTGAAGATATATTAACTGCATATATTAATCCAGATGGAATTATATATAAAAAGCTGTAAATTAATTCTTCATCTGATGAATTATAAGAAGCTATTGCCAATAATAATACCCTTAATATCATACCTCCCCACCACATTAAAGCAATAATTATATCTATTACTACTAAAACCATTGTTTTATCTTCAGTATTATTCATTCCTGCTTTAAGCGGAAGTTCCTTATAAACAATTTTTCCATATTTATAATACCAATATTTGAAATAAAGTCCGCATGTTATTATGCCAAGCAGTATTTCAATAGTAGGATTTAAATCTTCTCTTTCACTGCACATCTTTATTTCAACTGATGTCTGATAAATCCAATAAATATAGTATATTCCGCAAGTTACTATATTTAATAGAAGCATTATTGGTATTGGTCTTGTTGTTCCTTTTTTCATGTTTTTATGATACCCATATTTTTATTGTTTTATAATTAGTTGTTAGTTACAAATTCTTTTATATATAAAAATTGTTCGCTCGCTCTGCGTACCTGCGGTAAAAGTCCTAATATTACAGTGAATATTAGGACTTCATATTATTTATAAACTCTCACAGTCTTTACTCAAAAAGATTTAATAATCCCAAAGCACTTACATTGTCTTTAGAATTTTCTGCTATACTCTTTAATTTATTAACTGCCTCTTCAGTATTTGATGAACCCATTATATCATTAATAGCTTCTTCAATATTTCCATACTTATTTAATAATAATTCAGCCATAGAATTAGAAGCTATAAAATAATTATAATTCTGATTTCTTCTGGCTCCCTCAATAGTGATATAATGTCCGCCTCCTGCACATGCACAATTTTCTAATGCATTGCCTTTCATATGATCTCTGCTTATTTGAAATACTTTATTTCTATTAACTGCATAAACTTTACTGTCGCCTGCATTAAATACAAATACTCCTGCAAACTTATGATATAAAACGCCCGCAATAGAAGCTCCTGCCATAGCTTTTTCTTTATCATCAGCAGAATCTCTTGCCGCAACAACTTCAAGTTTGATAAAGTTATGCATTATCCAATTCATTATTTCCTGCTCGCCTACAAGTTCAAGCAAATCAAGGAAATTTTCATTATAAACATCTATAGCAAGTTTTGAAGCAAAAGTATCTCCGAGTCCGTCAGCGATCATTGAAACTGCTGTTCCTTCCATATTATCTATAAAATGACTATAATTATTTTGTTCATTGATAAGAAGAGGATTTCCTAATACAGATTCGCTGTTAAAAAGAATAGTGTCTGTGTTTATTTGTGTATCTATGCCTTTATTTGTAAAAGCAAATATATTCATATTTTTTAATCCTTTATTATTT
>CASEHG010000198.1 GCA_949287565.1 uncultured Brachyspira sp. | reverse complement strand
TATTAAAAAATATTTAAGGAAATATAAAATTGAAAATAAGAGAATTATCAAGAATAAGCGGAATATCCCCAGCAACTATTTCAAGAATGCTTAAAGACCCAAATTCTGTTAAAGAATCTACTAGAAATAAAATTAATGATATTCTAAAAAATAATGATATTGATAAATACTTTAATACTAAATGTATAAAAAGAATAATGCTGATAATACCAGATTTAAGCAATACATTTTATTTAGATTTATTTAATGGTATAGTATCCGTTGTACAAAAAAATGATATACCATTTGAAATATACCTTACTAATGAATCTATAGAAGAAGAAGAAAAAATTTTTTCTAGAATAAAAACAAGCAGGGATATAGGAGTAATATGGGTTCCAACTTCAAACAAAAGAGATAAATTACCTTATGATAAAAATACAAACTTAGTTTCATTAGTTGATAGGAATTTACCATTTGATAATATATATATAAAAAATTTATCTGATAATTTTAATGCGGCCAAAAAATCTACAGATTTATTAATAGAAGGCGGAGCAAAAAACCCAATAATAATAACAGGAAGTTTAAATCTAAGTAATGCTCAAGAAAGAAAAGAAGGATTTTTAGAAAGCATAAAAAATCATAATTTTGATAATAGTATAAATAGAGTATATTATGGTGATTTTAATGATAGCGAAAGCGGTTATAATATAATAAAAAAATTAGTAAAAGAAAAAATTGAATTTGACTCTATACTAGCAGCTAATCAAATACTGGCAGTAGGCATATTAAAAGCTTTGAATGAATTAAAATTATCAATACCAAACGATGTATCTATAATTACTTTTGATAAACTTGTAAATTTATACTCATTCTATGAAAATAATAATATATCTGAAGTAGTATTTCCGGCATTTGATATAGGAAGTAATGCTACAAATATGTTGTTAGAGCAGAAAACATTTAATATTCAAAAACAAATATTCAATTATTCTGCTGAGTTTCATTTAAAAGGAAGTGAAAAAAAATAGGAGTAAACTATGAAATATATAATAGGTATAGATGTAGGCTCTGGCAGTTCAAGAGCCGGAGTTTTTTCACTAGATGGAAATAGTTTAGGATTTGAAAGCACACCTATAAAATTAAGAAAAATTGATGAGAATTTCGTTGAACAATCTTCTAATGATATATGGAATAGCGTATGTCAGTCAGTAAAAAAAGTTATATCAAAATCAAAAATTAATGCTGATGATGTTGTAGCTATAGGTTTTGATGCCACATGTTCTCTTGTAGCTTTAGATAAAGATGATAATCCGGTAAGCGTAAATAAAGACTGCATAGATGATTGGAATATAATAATGTGGATGGATCATAGAGCTATAAAAGAAGCTGATGAAATTAATTCAAGAAATTTCGATGTGTTAAAATATGTAGGCGGTAAAATAAGCGTTGAAATGGAGATACCTAAAATATTATGGCTTAAAAGAAATTTACCTGAAAATTATAAAAGAATAAAACAATTTTTTGATTTAGCAGATTTTCTCCAATATAAAGCATGCGGAAGTAATATAAGAAGTTCCTGTACAGTTGCATGTAAATGGACATATTTAGCCCATGAAAATAAATGGGACAAAGATTTTTTTAAGAGTTTAGATTTATATGATCTTATAGAAGAAAATAAAATAGGAAATATTATAAAAGAACCTGGAGTATTTGCCGGCAATCTCACAGAAAAAAGCAGCAAAGAATTAGGTTTATCTACAAATGTTAAAGTAGCAGTAGGCATGATAGATGCTCATGCTGGAGGACTTGGTTCATTAATAGGAAAAGCTGAAAATACTCTTGTAATAGTAGCAGGTACTTCTGCATGTCATATGATGAATAGTAAAGAGGCAATATTTGTTAATGGAGTTTGGGGCCCTTATTATAATGCTATGGTATCAGGTATGTGGCTTAATGAAGGCGGACAAAGTGCTTATGGAAGTTTAATAGATTATAATATAAAAAAACATCCTTATTTTAATAATCTAACAAAAGAAGGAAAAACATTCAGAGATATATATCAAATTCTAAATGATGAAGTGGATAAATTAAAAAATATTAATAAGTTTTATATAAAAGATATTCATATTCTTGATTATCATTACGGAAACAGATCTCCTATAGCAGACCCTAAAGAAAGAGGCATTGAAATAGGTTTAGATATGTCAGAAGATATTACATCTATGGCTAAATTATATTGGGCAACTGTAGACAGTATATGTTTTGGAACAAGAAACATTATAGAAACTTCAAAAAATAATGGCTATACTATAGACACTATAATAGTATGCGGAGGCGCTGCTAAAAACCCATTATTTATGAGAGAGCTTGCTGATATATGTCAATGCAAAATATACACAGCAGGACATGAAGAGTCTGTAGTATTCGGCAGTGCTATTCTAGCTTCTATAGCTTCTGGAGAATATAAAAATTATGAAGAAGCATTATCAAAAATGTCTAAAAAAGGTGAATGTATAGAGGCTGATAAAACTATGAAAGAATATTTTGATAAAAAGTATCAAATTTATTTAGAGCTATATAAAGATAAATTAAAATACGAAAAATTAATGAGTGATTTTTAAGTTCATTAATATAATAAAAAATAGGCTGCCTGCATAAAAACAGACAGCCTTTTTAATGAAGTTTAAGAATAATTAATTAATTTACAATTATTAAATTATTAATAAGCCTTCTTATATAAAGCCAATATATCATCTAATGTTACATCTCTAGGATTTCCGCCAGTACATACATCAGCTAAAGCGTCTTTTGCTAATCTTGGTAAATCTTCTTCTTTAATTTTTAATTCTCTTAAATTAGCAGGAATATTAACATCTTTAGAAAGTTTTCTAACAGCTTCTACAGCAAGTTTAGCAGCTTCCTCTTTGCTTAATCCATCAACTTTTTCACCCATTGCCACAGCTATATCAACATATTTATCTATACAAACAGGCATATTAAACTCCATAACAATAGGTAAAAGTACAGCGTTAGCAACACCATGAGGAATATCAAATATAGCACCAAGAGGGTGAGCCATAGAGTGAACAATACCAAGTCCTACGTTACTGAAACCCATACCAGCAACATACTGAGCAATACTCATTCCATCCATATCAGTCATATTTTTATCTTTAACAGCACCTCTTAAGTGTTTAGAAATAAGCTGCATAGCTTTGTATTCAAACATATCAGAAATAGTATGAGCACCTTTAGTAATATAACCTTCAATAGCATGAGTTAAAGCGTCCATACCAGTAGCAGCAACAAGACTGTTAGGCATAGAAGCCATAAGTTCAGCATCTACAAAGGCAACTATAGGTATATCTTTAGGGTCAACACAAACCATTTTTCTATTTTCTTCTTCATTAATGATTACATAGTTAATAGTAACTTCAGCAGCAGTACCGCAAGTAGTAGGAAGAGCCATAATAGGTACGCTTTTATTTTTAGTAGCAGCTACTCCTTCAAGAGATTTAACATCAGCAAAATCAGGGTTATTTTTTGTAATACCTATAGCTTTAGCAACATCCATTACAGAACCGCCTCCAACAGCAATCAAGAAATCAGCACCTGATTCATTATATTTTGCTAAACCGTCTTTACAGTTTTTAATAGTAGGGTTTTGCTTAATATCTAAAAATGTATCATAAGATATACCAGCACCATCTAAAACATCTTTTACTTTTTTAAGAACTCCGCAAGAATCCAAAACTTTATCACTAACTAATAATGCTTTTTTAAATCCTCTTGCTTTAATTTCAGTAGCAAGCTCGCTTCTTATACCAACACCAAAATAACTTGTTTCATTTAAAATATATCTAGCCATAAAATTCCTCCTATATATTTTTTATTTTATTATATCTTCTATAGCTTTAAAAGATTTAATTCATTTCTTAGTTTTTGCTTTTGTTTTAGGTTTATCCTTAGTTTTATGCTTAACATTTAATCCATAGTTTTTGAATTTCTCTAAAACTATTTCCATTTCAGCATCAGATAAAACTGAATAATCACCTATTCCTCTTACTCCCATATATAATCTTGCCAAATTCTCAACTTCCATCATTACATGATAAGCTTTAGGCAAAGTTTCATCAGCAGCAAGAAGCCCATGATTTTTTAATATACAAGCTTTATATCCTTTCATAGATTCAGAAATATTGTCGCATAATTCTTGAGTACCATAAGTAGCATATTTAACACAAGGAATTTTATTTCCTCCGGCAACACCTACCATATAATGAATAGCAGGAATATAATCTATATTTAATATAGAAACCATAGAAGAATAAATAGCATGATTGTGTATTACAGCATTAAAATTAGGATTATCTTTAAGTATTGATAAATGGAATCTCCATTCGCTTGAAGGTATTTTATCTTTTTCAGGAGTACCATTTTCATCAACAAAAACAATATCATCTGGAGTCATAATCTCATAAGGCATACCTGAAGGTGTAATAAGCATACCATTTTCATATCTAATACTGATATTACCTGCAGTTCCCTGATTAACTCCGTCTTTTCTCATACTTAAACAAGCATCTATTATACTTTTAGCTAAATCTTTTCTACTATTTTTAGACATCTTTTCTCCTTAAAAACAAATAATAGTATTATAATACTATATCATATTTCATTTATTTCAAAACTATTTATAACTAATTTTCTCATTTCTTCAACATCTTTTAAAACCCCTAAAGCTTTAAATTGTGATAAAATATTACCCGTAGCGGTACATTCTATAGGACCTATTGAAACAGTTAAATTAGTTTTTTCTTTAGTAAGCTCGCATATTAACTTATCTCTAGTTCCGCCGCCTACAATACATAATTTCTTAATATCTTTATTCAAAAGTTTTTTAAGACTATTAATATATTTAGCATAACTTTCTGCCAAAGAATTATATACAGAAGCTATTATAATACCTCTTGAATCTTTTGATACATTAGTCTGATTTGTATCTTTATAATAAGATAATATTTCATCTTCTATGTCTTTAGGATTATAGAATCTATTATCATTGATATCTATTCTATGTTCATCTTTAATATTATCTCTTGCTAATTTTTCCATATCATTAAATGAGATTTGATATTTCTTTTGTAATAGCTGTATAGTCCAAAGTCCGTTAATATTTTCTAAGAATCTTATAGTATTATTATAACCCATTTCATTTGTGAAGTTATTTTCAAAAGCCTCATCAGTTAATACAGCCTCTTTCAATTCCACTCCAAGCAAAGACCATGAACCTGAAGACAAGTATGCTGTATTATCATCAAAAATAGGTGCTGATAATACAGCAGAAGCAGTATCATGGGAAGCAACAGCTATAATATCAAATGGCTTGCATCCCAGATAATCTGCTATCTCTTGTTTTAATAAACCTTTTTTCGTACCAGCTTCAACTAAAGGAGGAAGCTTGTTGATATCAAAATGAATTTTTTTCAAAATTTCTTCAGACCATACCTTTTTCTTTACATCTATTAATTGAGAAGTTGAAGATATAGTATATTCAGATGAAATATTTCCTGTTAAAAAATATCCGAATAAATCAGGAGTAAATAATAACTTTGAAGCATTATTTACAATATCTGCCCTGCCCTGTATATCTTCATATATTTGCATTATACTGTTAAAAGGCATGCATGATATGCCAGTTATATTAAATAATTCTCTAGCACCTAAACCTATTTTTTCCAATTTTTTTATAGTATCTATAGTTCTAGTATCTCTGTAATTTATCGGATTAGATAATAATTCTCCGTTTTTATCTATATAGCCATAATCAACACCCCAAGAGTTTATACCTAGAGATGAAGGCTGCACTCCCATATCTACAACTTTTTTAATACCTTTCAATAGTTCATTATACATATATATGAAATCTGTATAATAATAATTATTAATTTTTATGGGAGTTAAAGAAAATCTGTGAACTTCTTCCAAAGTCATTTTATCATTTTCAAATTTGGATAAGAATATTTTACCGCCAGATGAACCGAAATCGCAAGCTATAGAATAAACTTTATTACTCATAATAACCTACCATAATAAATATATGTTTATAATATAATACATTTTTGTTTCATATTCAATAAAAAAAGTGTTTTTTTTAACAAAAAATAAAACAAAATTACAAAAAATAAAAAAAATGAAATTTATTTCATTTTTGATTCAAAAAAAACAATATTATATTGATTATGTGTCTTTTTTTTACTAGAATATAGAATATAAATAAAAATTTAAAACTTAAGGATTAATTTATTCTTATGAGTGATAATGTAATATTAAAAATGACAGGTATTGAAAAAAGGTTCAAAGGTGTTTATGCTTTGAAAAATTTCAATTTCTCTTTAGAAAAAGGCGAGATTTTGGCTTTAATAGGAGAAAATGGAGCTGGTAAATCCACACTTATGAAAATTCTATCTGGCATATATAAAAAAGATGCTGGAACTATAGAATATTTTGGAAAACCTTTAGAAGTATCTGGACCTAAAGAAGCTGAAGAAAATGGTATATCAATAGTGCATCAGGAATTAAATTTAATGAATCATTTAACTGTAGCACAGAATATATTCATAGGACATGAACCTTTAAATAAATTCGGATTGATAGATGATAAATTGATGATAAAAAGAGCAAGAAAAATATTTGAAGGTATGAATGTTGATATAAATCCGGCTGCTAAAATAGGATCTCTAACTGTAGGAAAACAGCAATTAGTAGAAATAGCAAAAGCATTGACTCATAATTCTAAAATATTAATATTAGATGAACCTACTGCTGCATTAACAGAATCAGAAACAAAAGAACTCTTTAGAATAATTAAAGACTTACAAATAACAGGTGTATCAATAGTATATATTTCTCATAGATTAGATGAATTATTTATATTATCTGACAGAATAACTGTAATAAGAGATGGTGAATATATAGATACAAAAATAACTAAAGAAACAAATAAAGATGAAATAGTAAATTTAATGGTTGGACGTGTTATATATGAAACACCTAAAACTGAAAGTAAAGTAGCAAAAGATGCTAAAGAAATACTAAGAGTAGAAAATTTAGTTGTACCGGGTGTAGTAAAAGATGTAAGTTTCTCTTTAAAACATGGAGAAATTTTAGGATTTGCAGGACTTATGGGAGCTGGAAGAACAGAAACAGCAAGAGCTATTTTCGGAGCAGATAAATTTGAAAGCGGAAAAATATTCGTTGAAGGAAAAGAAGTTTCAATAAAATCACCAGTTGATGCTATAAAAAGCGGTATAGGTTATCTTTCTGAAGATAGGAAAAGATACGGTTTAGCATTAGGACTCCCTGTATTTGAAAATATGATGATGGGCAACTATGATAAATTTTCAAATATGCTTATGGTACAAAATGCAAAAGTGAAAAATATCGCTGAAGAAGAAGTACAATCTTTAAATATCAAAACTCCTTCCATAGATCAATTAGTAAAAAACCTATCAGGCGGTAATCAGCAAAAAGTAGTAATAGCTAATTGGCTTATAAAAGAATGCAAAGTATTAATATTCGATGAGCCTACAAGAGGAATAGATGTAGGAGCGAGAAGCGAGATTTATAATCTTATGGAAAAATTAGTTTCTATGGGTAAATCTATCATAATGATTTCCTCAGACTTAGTAGAAATATTAAGAATGAGCGATAGAATATTAGTTATGTCTGAAGGCAAAAAAACAGGTGAATTAGACATCAAAGGAACAACTCAAGATGATATTATGAAATATGCTACTATGAGATAAGAATAATATCATATAAAAAATAAAAAATAATAATTGGAGAGGTATATGTATAATATTGAAACTAACACTTTTACTGGAAAACTATGCTTTAAGGCTAAAATGAGGAGAAAAGTTAGAAATTCATTAATATATTTAAAGAAAAATGGATTACAAAAATTTCTTACTGTAGTAGCACTTCTTATATTGTATGTATTTTTTGTTATAGCAGGAAGAAACTTTTTTACATTCGATACATTTTCATTAATATTACGAAACTCATATTTTATCGGTTTTTTAGCTATAGGAGTAACATTTGTTATAATAACAGGCGGTATAGATCTGTCAATTGGTTCGCTATCTCTGTTTGCTGCAATGGTTGGCGGTGTACTTATAACTAATTTTAAAGTTCCTATGTGGGCTATACTTATTATAGTTATAGCAGTGGCTACTTTGGGAGGATTTATAAACGGATTTTTAATTTCATATTTCAATTTGCCTCCGTTTATAGCAACATTAGGTATGCTTATGGTTACTAAAGGTTTATCTGGTATAGTTTCAAAATCTCAAACTATATACTACCCTACTATAACAGATCCAGATTATGGTTGGTTCAGAGTATTATTCAATGCTACAGAATCAAATTTCCCTTCCGGATTTATTATGCTTGCAATATTCACTATAATATCAGTATTGGTATTAACTAAAACAATAATAGGAAGATATATATTTGCTTTGGGAAGTAATGAAGAAGCTGCAAGACTTTCAGGTATAAAAACTAATAAATGGAAAATAATAGCATATACAATATCAGGTTTCTTCTGCGGTATAGGCGGTTTAACTTTTGCTGCTAGTTATTCAAGCATAAGTCCTGGAGCTGGTCAAGGTTATGAATTTGATGCCATTGCTGCTGTAGTTATAGGAGGTACTTCTCTTTCAGGCGGTGTTGGTTCTATAATAGGTACAATAATCGGTGTATATATAATGTCTGTATTAAAAGTAGGACTTCCTTCAGTTGGTGTTGAACAGTTCTTCCAATACTTTACTATAGGTATAGTAGTTATTATAGCAGTTCTTATAGACGTTTACAGAATAAAAATGTCTAATAAAGTTAAAAAAATAGATCTTAAAAAAGAAAGACGAGAACAGCTTGAGGAAGAAATAGAAGCCTTTAGAATAAAAATTGATTATATGATATCAGACAGCGGTAAAGATTATTCTAAAGAGATATCAGAAGTACAATCTAAAATTAATAATTTAATAGAAGAAAAGAAAAAATTAAAATAAAAACACTTAAAAAAGGAGAATAAAATGAAAAGAATTTTATTACTAGCTACTACTTTAATAGGATTAACAGTTATGTTGGCAAGCTGCGGCAACAAAGAGCCTTATATAGCTGTTGTTTCCAAAGGATTCCAGCACAAGTTTTGGGTAACTGTTAGAGACGGTGCTGAAGCTGCTGCTAAACAAAATGGTGTAAAAATTAGCTTTGTAGGTCCTGAAACTGAGTCTGACTCAAAAATACAGCAGGATTTATTAGATAGTGAAATCAACAAATCACCTGATGCTATAGCTTTTGCTGCTGTAACAGGAGATTTCACTGAGCAAATTAAAAGAATAAAAGAAAAAAATATACCTTTAATCGGTTTTGACTCTGGTATATTACCTGATCAAGCTCAAGGTGCTGTACTTGCAACTGCTTCTACAGATAACAGAGCTGCTGCTGCTATAGTTGCTGACAAAATGTTTGAAGCTTTAAAAACAAGAATAGCTACTTTCACTGCTGCTAATAAAGCTAAAATTGCTGTACTTCAATTAGATAACTCTGATACTGGTATAGGAAGAGCTGAAGGTTTCGTAAAAAGATTTACTGAATTAGCTGACGGTGATGCTACTACTGCTGGAAAATACACTTTACAAGTTATAGTTCCTACTACTCAGAATGAAGCTGATATAGCTAATGAAGTTAATGCTTTAAGAGGAAAAAGCTGCTTAGGTATATATTTATCTAATGAAGCTATGGCTAGAGGTTTCTTAGTAGTATACAAAAGTGCTGAAGCTGGTGCTGCTAACACTATAGTTGGCGATGCTCAGGACGGCGGTGATTTAATAGCTATGGGATTTGACTCTGGAAAACCTCAATTAGATGCTATAAGAAGCGGTATAATAAAAGGTTCTGTTACTCAAGACCCTTACAGCATTGGTTTCCAAGCTGTTACTTTAGCTTACAAAGCTTCTAAAGGTGAATCTGTTGCTAATGTTGACACTGGTGCTAAATGGTATGATAGTACAAATATAGATGATCCAGAAATAGCTAAATTATTATATGAATAATTTTTAGGAGGTATAAATAATTATTATGTTTAGAATGCAAAATAATTTACCAAAAGTAGGTATTAGACCTGTTATAGATGGTAGAAGAAATGGTGTTAGAGAATCTCTCGAAAACACTACTATGAATATGGCTAAAATAGCTGCAAAACTTATAGAAGAAAATATTAAACATCCTAGCGGTGAAAAAGTTGAATGTGTAATATCTGATACTACAATCGGCGGAGTTGCTGAAGCTGCTAGATGTCAGAAAAAATTTGATGAAAACAATGTTAAATTAACTCTTACTGTTACACCTTGTTGGTGTTATGGTTCTGAAACTATTGATATGACTCCTGCTATACCTAAAGCAATTTGGGGTTTCAATGGTACTGAAAGACCTGGTGCTGTTTACTTGGCCGCTGCTGATGCTGGACATACTCAATTAGGACTTCCTGTATTCTCTATCTATGGTAAAGATGTTCAAGATGCAGGCGATGAAAATGTTCCTGATGATGTTAAAGAAAAAATACTTAGATTCGTAAGAGCTGGTCTTGCTGTTGCTACTATGAAAGATCAATCATACATAAGTATGGGTTATGTTGCTATGGGTATCATGGGTTCTATGGTTGATGCTGAATTCTTACTTGACTATTTAGGAATGAGAACTGAATTCGTAGATATGAGTGAAATCAAAAGAAGATTAGAATTAGAAATCTATGATAAAGAAGAATTCAAAAAAGCTTGGGAATGGGCTAAACAATGCAAATTTGGTGCTGACAACAATAAAGTAAAAGCTTCTGATGAAGAGAAAGAAAAAGAATGGGCTACTTCTATTAAAATGGCTATGATTATGCGTGATTTAATGGTAGGCAATCCAAAATTAGCTGAAATGGGATATATAGAAGAAGCACAAGGTCATAATGCTATAGTTGGCGGTTTCCAAGGTCAAAGACATTGGACTGACTATATGCCTAACGGCGACTTTGCTGAAGCTATTCTTAACTCATCTTTCGACTGGAACGGTATAAGAGAACCTTATGTTGTTGCTACTGAAAATGACTCTTTGAATGGTCTTTCTATGTTATTCGCTCACTTATTAACTTGTAAATCTCAATTATTTGCTGATGTTAGAACTTATTGGAGTCCTGAAGCAGTTAAAAGAGTTACAGGAAAAGAACTTACTGGAAAAGCTAAAGACGGTATTATTCACTTAATCAATTCAGGTGCTGCATCTTTAGACTGGACTGGCGAAGAAAAAGTTAATGGAAATCCTGCTTTAAAAGAATTCTGGAACATCACTGAAGAAGAAGCTAAAAAATGTCTTGATGCAACTCAATTCTCACCTGCTAACAGAGAATATTTCAGAGGAGGCGGATTCTCATCTACTTTCTTAACTAAAGGTGAAATGCCAATGACTATAATCAGACTTAACTTAGTTAAAGGTTATGGCCCTGTACTTCAAGTAGCTGAAGGTTATGCTGTTAATATTGATGACAGTATATTTGATCCTATTAACAAAAGAACTGACTCTACTTGGCCTACTACTTGGTTTGCTCCTATACTTACAGGCAAAGACTCTTTCAAAGACGTTTATTCTGTAATGAATGATTGGGGTGCTAACCACTGTGCTGCTGCTTATGGACATATAGGTGCTGATTTAATCACATTAGCTTCTATGTTACGCATACCTGTAAGCATGCATAATGTTAGTGAAGATAGAATATTTAGACCTAAAGCTTGGAAAGCATTTGGTACAAAAGATTTAGAAGGTGCTGATTTTAGAGCTTGTAAACATTTTGGACCTTTATTTGGAAAAGTAACTAGGTAACAATATACAATCTTTTTTGATCCCATTTAATATGTAACAATATTAAATGGGATTTTTATTAAAATTAAATTAAAGGATTTAAATATGTTAAAAGGAATAGATCCTGTTGTTTCTCCTGAACTATTAAAAATATTATGTGAAATGGGTCATGGAAGTGAAATATTATTCGCTGACGGAAATTTCCCTTCTTATGATTATAATGCCAAAAAAATAATAAGACTTGATGGTATAGATATACCTACAGTTTTAAAAGCAATCATGCCATTATTTCCTTTGGATACTTTTGTAGAAAGTCCTGTTGTATTGATGCAGCCTAATGCTGATTTTGGAAGGGAACCTGATGTATGGGCTAAATATAAAGACATCATAGGAAAACATCAAAAAGTAAATTATGAATATTTGGAGAGATTCGCATATTATGACAGGTGTAAAAATGTTTATGCTATTGTGGCTACAAGCGAACTTGAAATATATGCAAATATTATACTCAAAAAAGGCGTAATTTTTCCAGACAAAAAATGATATCTCCAAAATATAAAAGCAAGTCTTTATTAATTTAAAGGCTTGCTATTATAAATTAAATAAAAATTTTCTACTGCTTTAATCTAAAAAACAAACTTATAATTATATTTTAAAATACTGCAATTCCAGAATCGGTTCTTCCATCACATCCAGCACAATAAACATTATTATCATTCTTTAGTATAACTTGTCCGCGTCCAAAATATCCGAAATTTGTTATATGAGGCTTTTTAGTAATATTATGTCCTAATGATGAAAGCTCTGAAAATAGTATATCATCAAAATTATATTCTAATTCTATATTCTTCTCCCCTACCCATTGCCATCTAGGTTTATCTAATCCTGCCTGAGGATTCAAATTATGATCTATTAAGTTACTCATAACCTGTAAATGTCCCTGAGGCTGCATGAAAGCTCCCATAACACCTAAAGCTGCATAAGGTTTTGAGTCCTTGCATATAAATGCTGGTATTATTGTGTGATAAGGCTTTTTATGAGGTGCTATAAAATTATCTGAATTAGGATCCAATGAAAAATTAGCTCCCCTATTTTGTAACGCTATTCCCGTTTCTGGAATAACTATACCAGAACCGAATGCGCAGTAATTACTTTGTATATAGGAAACCATATTTCCTTCGCTATCTGCAGTTGCTAGATACACAGTGTCTCCTGATGAGAATATATGATTTATAGGTTCTAATGCTTTATTTACTCTTATTAATGAAGCTCTTTTCATAGCATATTCTTTTGAAAGCATTTCTTCGATAGAAGTTTTCATATGATAAATATCAGCAACATATTTTTTTGTGTCTATGAATGCCAATTTCAATGCCTCTATTTTATAATGAGTACTTTCTAATGGTGTCAAATCTTTTAAATCAAAATGAGATAAAATATTTAAAGCCATTAATACTGTAATACCATGTCCATTAGGAGGTATCTCATAAATATCGTATCCTCTGTAATTGGTTGTTATAGGAGTAACAAATTCAGGATAATATTCGTTTAAATCTTCTTTAGATAAATATCCTCCATACTTCTTCATAAATGCATCTATCTTTTCAGCGTACTCTCCTCTATAAATACATTCTGAATTTGTGTTTCCTATATCCTCTAAAGTTTTTGCATGATATGGAAGTGTAACTATTTCACCAAGTTCCGGAGTTCTGCCATTAAAGGTAAAAGTATCAAACCAATATTTAAACTCTTCTCTTTTTAATTTATCAGATTCTTTTAAATATGTATAATAAGATTCTTTCCAATCGAGAGCAACTTGAGGCTGAACAGCATAACCTTCATTAGCATATTTAATAGCAGGTTCAAGCACATCTATAAGTTTTAATTTTCCGAACTTTTTTACAAGTGTTGCCCAAGTTGCTGGTATTCCTCCAACAGTTACAGGTAAAAGTCCGTAAGTAGGCATTTGATCAAGATTAAGCGATAATATTTTATCAACATCTAAATTCTTTGGAGAAAATCCGCTTCCATTGATAGCATATAAATTATTTTCAAAATTAATTATAGCAAAAGCATCGCCTCCCAAACCGTTTGAAGTAGGCTCAACCACTGTAAGTGCCGCTGCAGTTGCAATTGCCGCATCAATAGCATTTCCTCCTTTCTTTAATATTTCAAGTCCTGCCTGAGAAGCTAGTATATTGCTTGTAGAAACTATATTTTTTCCGAAAACTACATTTCTTTTAGATGGGTAAGTATTATCATAAAAATCCATAATAAAATCCAATACTTTATTTTTATTTACTTAGTTAAGTATAATTAAAGGATTAGATTTTGTCAAAAATATTTTTTAATAATGTTTGATTAAAACTTAAAAAATTATTCTATAATATCAAAAAGTTCTTTTATTATTTTAGGATACAATATTTTAGAAGTATGAAAAGGAATAACCATTCGTTTATTATCTTTTTTATATATTCTATGGCTTCACTTTTGTCTATCTAAAACAAAACGATTATCAAATAAAAGTTTTTCAGCTTCTTTGGCGTTTAATTTAGGTAATTTATCTTTCAACTGCAACCTCTATAGGAGTTATTGAATAATCTTTATTTTCTAATTGCTTTAATTCATCTTCGCTCATACTTTTTAAATAAAGTTCTATAGCTTCCTTTATATTTGACTTAACTTCTTCAAAAGTTTCACCTTCACTTACACAGCCTTTAAGTTCTGGCACAAAGGCAAAATATCCATTTTCATCTTTTTCTATTATAGTATTTATAATCATATAAAATCCTTTTATCTATATGTAAGCTATTATATACAAATAAATAAAAAAGTAAAATTATTTATTATGTTTACTAAACACTTTGTTAAAAAATCTGTCAATAAAATATTCTATGTAACCCAAAAAAGCAAAAAACAAAGTTATAAAAAATACATTTCTTAATACTGTTTTAAGTCCGTATTTATCTATATCAACAAAAAAGTAAGGATAATAACTTCCATCCGAAAAAGGATTTCCTATTTTAGCCCTTATAAGTATAAAAGAAAAATATATAAAAGGTATTATAAGCCAAAGTAAAGGATCTACTATTTTATAAATACCTTTTTTATCAAAAATAACATAATCAAAAATTGTCATAATTGGAAGTATATAATGAAGTATAATATTTCTTATATAATAAAGTCCTTTATAATCTTCTGCTGTTGGGCTTAACAAAAAATGATATACTAAAAATGTAACAGTTATTGACATTGTAACTGCACCTTTAAATCTTGGATAAAATGTTTCTTTTTTCTTTATAATATTAAAAATATCCAAAATAAAATAAACTATTACAAGTATATTACTTTGATATGTGAAATAGTATGCAGTTTCTATATCAAGCTTAAAATTATCATAGAAAAATCCATGAAGTACAGCAAAAGCACCAATTATAATTATTACTATTTTATATATTATAGAAAAATTAGTTTTTGTCATATTAATTCCAATAAATATAATTATTTATTATCAAAAAATTTACAGCAAATATTTATTATAAATTCTTTATTAATTAAAGTGTCAATCCAATTAGTTGGAATATTCTCTATACCATAATATAAACCTGCAAGTCCTCCAGTAACAGCTGCAGTAGTATCTGTATCATCTCCCAAATTAACAGCTTTTAATACAGCATCCTTATAATTTGAAGTATTTAATAATATCCATATAGATGCCTCTAATGTATGGACAACATATCCGCTGCTTTCTATTTTTGTATCATTGAGTTTTTTAAAATTAGATTCAAATATTCTTCTGTAATTATTAATCTCTTTTTCATTTTTATAATAATCAAAAGAATCTTTTAATGCTTTATTAATAGCTTCTTCAATATTTATGTCATTTATTAAATTCAATGCTATTGCAGTATATATTACACAAGCTATCAAACTTCTTTTATGAGAATGAGTTAATGAAGAAATATTATATATTATATTTATAACTTCACTATTATCAAATAATTGACTATTAAAATATTTATTTATATAGAATGCAATTGGTAGTATCCTCATAAGAGAACCATTTCCATTACTATATTCATCAGATAATCCGCATTTTATAGGATTTTTTCCTCTTTTATAATTATTTATAGCATCTCTTGTAGTTATTCCAATATCAAATGTATCTCCGTCAGCAGTATAATAACCTTTATCATACCACATAGCAAAACTATTCATAATATTATTATAATTTATATTTTTGTTATTTAAATTATCAAGTAAACATAATGTTAAACTAGTGTCATCAGACCAAGTACCTGCTTTTTTATTATGAGTTCCGTATCCAATAATATCAATACAAGGATTCTTTTTAATAATATCCCTAGAAATAAATTCATAAGGAACACCTAAAGCATCACCAACAGCAAGCCCTAATATCGCAGATTTTAACTTATTTTCTAAACTCATATAAAATTAATCCTATCATCAAATATAGTAATAATTGTAAGAATTATAATAAATATAGTAAAACTATCAATAGATTAAATAAAGAATATATAAAAAATTATTTAGATACATAATAAAAAAAGCGTATCTAAAAATATTAGATACGCCAGGGTTAGTGAATTTCTTATTAATTTAATTACTTAGCAGGAGTTAATTTAGTTAAAGCATCTTCTACTAATGCAACCCAAGTAGCACCGCTTACACCGTCAACATAGATGTTGTTAGCTTTGATCATTTTGTCATAAGCAGCTTTTCCTCTAGCAGGACCAGTGCTGTGTGCACATTTTGTTAATACAACTTTTGTTAATTTACCGCCAGCAACATTAACTTTAGCTTGATAGTCACCTTTAGCTGTTTTGTAAGTAGCTTTGTAATTTCCTAAGTATGTACCGTCAGGTATCTTAGCCAAGTCGATTTCTCCTTGAGCAAATAGGAACAAGCTAGCAGCAAAAAGAACTGTAACTACCAAAAATAAAACTTTTTTAAGACTCATACATCTTCCCTTTTTAATATAGTTGCTTATTAAAACTTTATAAATATAAAAAAGTAAAAAGTTTGTAAAACTAATTTAACATTTTTTTTATATTTCCATTTCTAAGAAGTCCCAATAGGTTATTATATTCTACAGTTGTCTTTATTTGACAGTATCTATCGTCTACAAAGCTTGAATATTCCACTTTTATATATTTTTCTACTATATTTTTTAACTCATTATTTTCATATTTTTTATTTGGAAGTTCTTTTGCAAAGGCATTTTCTATTTTTACCTTTGATAACGCTAATGCTGCATTAAAAGCACTTGTTTCAATCTCATCTTTAGTTACAGCATAACCATTAGGATATCCTATAGAAGTAGCTATAAATTTATTCTCATTAACCCAGCCTTCATTAAAATTAACATTGTTATTGATAGAAACAGTTTTTTCAGCAGATTTACATGATACAAGTAAAGCAAAAATGATTATAATTATATAGCTGTATTTCATATATCCTCCAAATTTAAAATAACTCTCCCAAATATTCGTCAAAATTTTATTTTTTTTAAGCACATAATTATACATAATTATTAATTTTAGAGTATAATAGTTCCGAATATATAAAAAAATATATAAATATTAGCAGCGGGAATTATTATGAAAAAGTTATACATTATATCTATAGTATTTCTTTTATTATGTGCAAGAGGCTTCACTCAAATATACACATTTCAAATCGGAGAAAAACTAAATAACTCGTATATTTTATCAGAAACAAATTATGCAGTTATAATAGAAAAAAATACTGCTAATTCTGGAAAAACTTTTGATATAATATATAAAGATGCCAGATTAACAGGTTATAAAGATGCAGGCAGTATAAAAATACTTCCTAATGGTACTTTAGTTGCCACTATGTTAAAAACTTCTCTCGGTAAAGATATGTGGGTTTTAATATATGGAAATGTTGAACAAGAATTCGACTCTATAGAAAGAGAAATTTACTCCGGAAACAATTCTATAATATTTACTAGATTAATGAATTATGGAATAGCCGTTATAAATGGAGAAGCTAAAGTACAGTACTCTGAATTATATGACAGTGTTATTAATGATAATTCTTATGCTTTTTCTTATTCAAGAGATGGACAATATTTTGTTAATATAAATGGAGAAGAAAAACAAGTATCAGCTAAAGCAGACAGACTCAAATTCTCAAATGACGGAAACAATATAGTATATGTTGTAGAAAATGAAGGAAATGCAATTATATTTACAGGAAGCACTGATAGTGAAGGTTTTAGATTAGTAGATGATTTAGCTTCATTCAATAATAACAGTATAGCTTATGCTGTAAAAGCTATGCCGGCAATGGATACTAATTCAACAAATATGATTAGTTCAAATGATTCTATGTCAAATACTTTCATTACAAATACTAATGATATGACTGATGAAGTTATAACAAATACAACAACAATCACAAATTATAATCTTTCAAATATCAGTGTATATACAAATGAAGAAGGTGTAACAGTAAAAGGACAATCAAATACTATAGCTTTAATGGTTGTGACAAATGTAATAACAAATATAAGATACAATGAATTACCAGAACTTCCTGCCGCTGCTGTTTCTACAAATTCAATTATAAGTAATGAATTTATTATGACAAGTGTTATAGCTAATGGAAGAAATTATGGAGAATTTAATTTAGTAACTAATATGTCATTCTCTCCTGATGGTAAAACATTAGTATTTGTAAATATTAATAGTAATAACACTATGCAGCTATATGTCGGCGGTAATATGACTACTAATTATGATATGATACATAATTATAAATATTCTGATGACAGCAAAATATTAGCCTACTCAGCACAGACAAATAATGTATCATTCTTAGTAGTTAATGGCAGAAGACTTCCTAGAAATTTTGATAAAATAAATGATATATATTTCTCTACAAATAACAGCTTAGTTTATAATGCTTCTATAAATGAAAGAGAATATATAATAGCAAATGACTTTGAAAGTCCTTCTTATAATAAAATAACTTCATTCAAATTTTTAGGAGATTCATTTGCATTCACAGCAGAAAGACTAGGCAAACATTATTACTTTATATTAAATAAAAATAATTCTGTAAGAAGAGAATTCGGCGGATATGATTATGTATCAGCTATGGATAATGATCAAGAAGATGCTTTATCAATAGTATCTGACGGAAAGAACATTTTTATAATAAAAAATGGCGTAATAGTAAATAATCAACAATAGTTATTATAATCTTCTACCTATATTTTAATGCGTAAATCTGAATAAGGTTTACGCATTATGTTTTTAAACCTATTTCTTGTAAAAAATTATAACTTGACTTAATTTCGATTATAGTTAAAATAAAAATAAATTTGAATTTTGTTTATAGTAATTTAAATATAAAGTAGTTAATGAATGAATAATAATAATGATAAAATAAGAATCATACCTCTTGGCGGAGTACAAGAAATAGGTATGAATATGACTGTTATAGAATATGGAAATGAACTTTTAATAGTAGATTGCGGATTTATGTTCCCAAGATACCATATGCTAGGTATAGATTATGTTATTCCTGATACTTCATATTTAGAAGATAAAAATATCATAGGGCTTATACTTACTCATGGGCATGAAGATCATATAGGTGCTATACCTCATTTCCTTAGAAAATTCCCTGATATTCCTATATACGGTTCAAGACTTACTTTAGCTTTTTTAAGAGCTAAATTAAATGATTATAAAAACGAATACAAAGATACAAAATTACATGAAGTTGAACCTAGAAACAAAATACAATTAGGAATGAATTTCGATATAGAGTTTATAAGGGTTAATCATAGTATACCTGACGGAGTCGGAATAGCAATAACAACACCTCTCGGAGTTATAATACATACAGGCGATTTCAAAATAGATTTAAACCCTACAACAGATAAATTTATAGACCTTTATAAATTTGCTGAATACGGAGAAAATGGAGTTCTTCTTATGCTGGCAGATTCAACAAACTGTCAGAGAGACGGATTTTCTATGAGTGAAAGTGTTGTTCAAAACAATATGACTCCCCTATTCGCTTATGAAGATGGTATGATTATCGTTGCAGTGTTTGCCAGCAGTATAGAAAGAATACAAGATTTAGTAACTGCCGCAAAAGTTAATAATAAATTTGTGGCATTCTCCGGAAGAAGTTTAATAAAGTTCACAAAAATTGCTCAGGATATGGGTTATTTAAATCTTTATGATATAGTTATACCAATAGATAAAATAAACAAATATCCTAGAGAAAAAATAGTATGCATAACTACAGGAACTCAAGGAGAACCTTATTCTTCACTATCTCTAATAGCAGCAGAAGCTCATAAACATATAAAAGTAGAAGATGGAGATATGGTAATATTCTCATCAAGTGTTATACCTGGTAATGAAATGGCTGTTACTAGAATGATAAATAACCTCTTTGATCTAGGTGCTAAAATGGTTGGAGAGGATAAAAAACTTCTTCATGTATCAGGGCATGCTTCAAGCGAAGATTTAAAATTGATGTACAGATTAGTAAAGCCTAAATATTTTATTCCTATACATGGTGAGAAAAGACATTTAATCACTCATATAAAATTAGTTGAAAATTTAAATGGATTAGATACAAAAGGCTTTCTACTCTATAACGGAGATGTACTTGAAATAGATGAAACTTTAGAAGCGAAAATTACAGAGCCTATAGAGATAAGAAATATATATGTTGATGGATAAGGGGTTGGTGATTTAGAGGAAAGTATATTTTATGACAGAGAACAGTTATCACTTAATGGTGTAGTAGTTGCTAATGTTGTAGCAAAGAAAAATGCTACAGGACAATACGATATAAAAGTAGATTTAGAAAGTAAAGGCTTTACATACACTGGAGGAGAAAAAGAAAGAATTATAAATAAAACTGAGCAGTTAAGAGAAGAAGGAATAAGCTCAGCGATAGAAGCTGTTAGAAAATTATTAAACAGAAATAAAAGAACTCCTTCTACAATAAAATACGAAGTAAGAGAAGCACTACGTAAGAAATTCATTCAAATAATAGGAAGGGAACCTGTAATATTTGTATGCTTATATATGGATCATGTTTATATAGAACAATCACATAGCAGTAATGATGATAATGATAATATTGATAAAAATAATATAGAAAATATAGAAATTGAAAACAATAATGATGAGGAGAAAACAAAATGTCATACGAAGAAGAAAAAGAGAATCAAGAAAACAGTAATGAAGAAGAATACATCACAAATAAAAAGATTGAAATCAAAAAAGAAAAAAGCAGCAAAAGAGAGTTAATATTTACTCTGCTTATATTAATATCAATAATAGTCGGTGCTGCAAGCATATTTTTAAAAAGTGAAAATAAAAATATATCAGTAAACATTAATTCTTCTGAAAAAGCATATTCCGTTTTAAAAGAAGGAATAGCTATAATAGATTTGAATGGAATAATAACTCATACTAAAAGAAAAAATGGTTTAGGTATAGAGTATCCTTCCGTGACAGAACAGCTTATTTCGGATTTTGAATATTATTTGCAGCATCCAAAAGTTAAAGCAATTGTACTGCAGGTTGATAGCCCGGGAGGTTCTTTAACTTCATGCGAAGAAGCTTTAAAATATTTGAAAGAATTAAAAGAAAAATACCCTAAACCAATAGTAGCTTCTTTTAGATCAATGGCAGCAAGCGGCGGATATTATATTTCTATGATAGCTGATAAAATATATGCTAATGAATCTACTCTAACAGGAAGTATAGGAGTTATATCTCAATTCTTTAATATATCAGAATTGATGGATAAATATGGAATAAAAATGTATACTATAAAAAGCGGAAGAAATAAAGATTCTCTCTCCCCTTTCAGAGCACCTAGAGAAGATGAACTTGCATACTGGCAGGACATGACAGATGAATTTGTAGGACAGTTTACAAATGTAGTTGAACAGTCAAGAGGTGATAAAATAAAAGGTAATAGAGAAGATATATTTGACGGCAGAGTATTCAGCGGAAAAAAAGCATTAGAAATAGGACTTATAGATTCTATAGGAACTTTACATGATGCTGTAAAAGATGCAGCAGAAATGGGCGGTATAGAAGATGAAGAACCTTATATAATAAAGAAACCTAAAGAGAAAAATGATGTGCTTAATTTATTTTTCTCAAATATCTCAGAAGCTATTAAACCTAAATCAAGTCTTCCTTTTCCTTATGATGAAATAATGAGTACAAAATATATTGGAGTACCTATGTATATTTATATTCCAAATTATAATGGAGCAAATTAATGCAGTTACATGAAGCTATATACTACTATGTATTGAAACCTAAAGAAGCTATAAAAAAATCTATAACTTTTGAATATTCTTTTTTTGTGTATTTATTAGCATCTTTGAGTATAGCTATATCTGCAATATATGTAATAGATAATAAATCTAATATATTAAATTTATTAATATTTACATTTGGAATAGCGGCATATATGGCAATATCTAATATAGTGAAAATATCTGTTATAAATCTTACAGTATCATTATTTTTCAAAAATAATAGTAATAATATCAAAACATTTATTAATAATTGTTTTGGTATATTTGGTATATTTATATTTATACTTCCTATAACATTA
>CASEHG010000197.1 GCA_949287565.1 uncultured Brachyspira sp. | reverse complement strand
TTCAAATTCTGTTTCATTAAGATAAAAACTATCCCATTTACATGCCTCAAGCAATGCAGTTTCAGCACTCTCATAATCTGAAGCTTTAAAAATATTAGCACCGCTCAATTTGAAATTTTTCATACGCATAAAAAAGTCTTGAATAACTTCTTCCGGTATATTAGAACCTACCCCTCTTTTTCTCACATTCTCAATACATTCTTTAAGAGATAAATGATCAAATAAAACAGCTACAATTCTATATCCGTATTTTTTGGCAAGCTCTGTAATACTATTAAGATTAAAAAGCCCCGTACTATCTAATATAGTAAATTGTCCCAATCTGAATCTATTTTCTAATATGCTTAATATTAAATTATTCCAAATATAAGCATTGTCTTTTTCATAAATAGAAAGTCCATTATAACCGTCTGGAAAAACACCTGAATATAATATTCTTAAATTATCAGAACTTACACTATAATAATCAAGATTAGCTTTCTTTATAGTATAACTTTTACCGCTTCCCTGAGGGCCTACTGTTAATATTAATACTTTCATCTTTATCCCTAATTTACTTAATCTACTTACTTATTATTTAATTTATCATAAATATCATAGAAATATCTTATAGAAGAAATTATCTCTCCGCTTTTGCACATCTCTAAATATTTTTCTCTATTTACTATCATAGCATCACTAACTTCATTCTCCTGCAAAACTAAATCCTCAATATTAACATCTCTTCTAAACATATAAGAATCTACTATAGTATTTGAAAACTCAAGTACAAAAGAAGTTAAAAATACTGCTTCATCTTTTTTAAATGATAATCCTATTTCTTCTTGAAGCTCTCTTAAAGCTCCGTCAGCACTATCCTCACCAGCTAATATAGAACCTTCAGTGCATTCCCACATATCAGGACATACTTTTTTACTCTTATGTCTTTTTGTGATTATAACTTCATCATTACTATTAACTACCCAAGCATGTATAACTATATGATAATCATTTTTATTTAAAGGTATTCCTCTCTGATGAAATCTTCCTGTTTTATTTTTATTAATATCGTATATATCCCAAATCTCTTTCATAAACTTTTCTCAAACTTTTAAATATATTCAATAATAAAAAAGCCTCCTTAAAAGAATGCTGCTTTTTAAGGAGGCTTTCATAAGTTATCGGATTGCTATATTATATTATTTTATAATATAAATTTCAAGGCTCTTAGTATTTCATAATAGTCATTATTTTCAAAAATTACTGTAGTATCATTAATTTTTTTCGCTCCGGGGTAAAATGATACTTTATGAGCGTATCCATGTTCCTTATAACAAACCTCTAATTTGAAATGATTAGGCAATTTTAATAATTTACACTTAAAATCCTGACTCAAAGCCTCTTTAGTTTTCTCTTTAATCATTTTTACCATTAAATTAGGTGAATAATTGATAGTAGAATAACCTATACCCTCTTTAACTGGAAGAGTTACCAAATTAGGGTGATTAGGCTGCATATTTTGTACTACTTCACATAATCCCTTATCGCCTGACAAAAATACTGTAGGTACTTTTCTATAAGCAGCTGCATAGCTGAAAAACATAAACTCGCTTGCCAAAACTTCATTAAGCTTCACATAAACATTTCTAGTATTCATAGTATGTGAAAGCGGATTATTTCCAATAGAAGCTGCATTATGATATCCTATAAACATTACAGCATCAAAGCTCTCATCAATACCTTCTACCATAGAATAAGGGTCTCCGCTCCATCTTCTATGTATTTTCACGCATTCAGGCAAAGCAGTTTGATCTATATTCATAGCAGAGTCATGGGCATCTTTTACAAATATTTCTTTTGCTCCTGCATCAATAGCTCCCTCACATGCTGCTTTAACTTCTTTAGTCATTTGAAGCGTATGCTCTTTATAAGTTAAACTTCCTGCATCTGTATCAGGCCATTGTGTAGTTGTAGTAATTCCTTCGATATCCGCACTAATAAAAACTTTCATGATAATTCCTCTAATATTTAATTTTAATGATTAAAAACTATATTATATTTTTGATTTTATTCAATATGTTATTCATTGATTTTTTATTGTTATATAGTATTAAACATAGTAACTATATAAGGTTTAATTTTTTCATTTTATATAATTTATTTTGATAGTTAATTATGAATATCATTTCTGTATTATAAATTTGATATTATTTTCTTTTATAAACTTATGTGGAAGTAAATATCTAATGTTATATTTTTTACAAATATTTATTAAAGCACTATCTCTAGTTACAACTGTTGAATCAAAATATTTAGCATAAGCTAATATCAATACATCAGCCCCGTTTTTATTATTCTTATTATCTAGCAATTTAACAATATCAGGATCTTCTATTAATCCAATAAATATAATCTCTATTTCTTCATTGTATTCATATACAAATATTTTTTTATTATTTTTTATATATTCTTTTAATAAATCTTCTTTATTATTATCTCCGGATACTAGTTCTTCAAAAACTTCTTGGGTAATATAACATATTTTATTTTCTGCCATATCTTTTAATTTATCCCAAAAATCAATAAATACATCAGGGGAATAATAAACATTCCATGATTCTATAAAAAAATTACTATCTAAACAATAATGATACTTCATTTATTGTATCCTTTTAATATATTTTTCTAATTTATATGGCTTAATAGACAATAAATTACAAGTATCTTTTAAAGTAATGTTGTTATCATAATAAGCATCTAATACATAATTACTAAATTTTTTAGTATTTAAATTTCTTTTTATATAATAAGGATCTGGCTGTCCACTCAATATTTTATTTTTAAATTTTACTTTTGAAAATTTATTAAATAATTCATCAAATATATTTTCTTCTACATATCCAAAATATTTTGCTTTTACTAGAATAGACAATTTACTAACAGGCAATTTTGAAGAAATAAAAGATATTTTTTCTTCTATATTTTCACTAATAAAATTACTCCAATAATCATTAAATATATTTTCAGGTAGTAAAAATTCAGAAGCCACCTTATTACAATATTTCTCTATTTTATTTTGTTTATTTATATTAGTAAATGCTATGTCAGATATTCCTGTTTCTCCTATAAAAATATGAACTAATTCATGAATTAAAGTAAATAACTTGGCATTATCTGTATCAGAAGAGTTTACGAATATAAATGGAGCTATTTTATCAGCTATAGCAAATCCTCTAATTTCTTTAACTTCTACAAAAGAATGATAATTAAAATTATAAGAATTACCAACAGATACAAAAATATTATTATTTTCTAATAATTCTTTGATATTATCAAAATTATATTTACTATCTTTATCAAAATTTACTTTTATATTTAATGCATCCTGAATTTTAAATATAGCATCTTCCACTTTAGTATTTATGGAAATTATACCAACAAAATCTAGTTCCTTTGAATTATTTGAAATTAAATAATTCTTAACCCATTCTTGATGATTAATTAATTTTCTCATTAAAAATATAGCATTTCTTGATAGCTTACTATCTAATTGCCTAAAATCATTAATTTTAGGCTGAATATTTTTCGGGATAGATGTCATATATAAAACGGCAAATGAAATACCGTATAATTTAGCTAACTTCTTTGCAAGATTTAAATCAGGCAATTGTTCACCATTTTCTAATTTCACCAAATCATCTTTAGTAAAAGTTTTCATTTTAATTTTATCAATAACTTCATCAATTGATAGATTAACGCTTTCTCTTGCCCATTTTAAAACTTCATTATTTATTTTTACTTTCATACATATATAATAACCATATTTTTATCATATATTGTAAATATTATAATAAAATAATGATTTTGTCAAAAATTTATACTTCTAATTAAATTCATAAATATAAAAATAATAATTAATATATTAAATAGTTTTGTTTATATATTTACTGTCTATATCATCTATCATCTTGTTAAATTTTTCTTTAAGCAAAGCTCTTCTTTTCTTCTGCCACATAGTGTATATCGCTATAATGTAGCATATTAAAGATACGCTCATCATAAATACAAATCCCACAAAATATGAGAAATTAGAAGCCAAATAACCCATTATAAAAGGTATGAATAAAGCAGCAACACCTGTCAAAGCCTCATTAACAGCAACATTTCTAGGAGCATTATCCTGATCCGCCAAAGCATAATAAAGCCCAAAGAAATAACCGAAACCGCTTACAAAACCCGAAAACATAAATGCTATTAAAAATAACCAGAAATTCCTAGTGAATGTTATTAAAAGCAAAGCTGCAGGAGTAAGAAGCCCTACTATAGTAAATACTCTTTTTTTCTCCAAAAATCTCAAACAAAAAGCAGATGATAAAGAACCTACAGCCATAAAAGCTGATAAACTTCCAACTAATAAAGAGGAATCCGCCTCAGAAAAACCTATTACCTTTATTCCATAATCAAGAAACATGAACCTTAAAGTATGCAGCACCATAGCACCTACAAATATTACAAGCCAGCCTATATGCACTTTATATCTAGGAGCACGCATGAAAGGTATATTCCATTTTATCTTTTTGTTGTTGGCCTTAAATCTCAAATGCCTTGAAAGATAAAATAGTATAAACATTATTACGCTTACCACTATAACAAAGTAAAAACCTAATTTATAATCAAATTTATATATAAGCCCTGTAACTGTAGGACCAACAGCAAAACCCAAAGACCAAGAAAATATAAATAAAGCCCCGCTTAATGTAACAGGCAAATCTTTTGATACTACATCTAATGATGATTGAAAGCATACAAAAAATATAGTAGCACAGCATCCGTATAAAAATGAATAAAATAAAGACATTTCAGGCGGAAGAAATATCAAACAAGCAACGGCAATAATAAGCTGAAGTACTGCTTCAACATATATTAAGTTGGTATAATATTTCTTTTGTATTTTAATGCGTGAGAAAGTGCCGGCAGTGAGCATCATACCCATACCATAAGAAACCCCAAGCAATGATACAAAAAAAGGACTAGCACCTGATACAGATGCATTTATAACTAAAACCGTACTGAATATGCTTGAACATAAATAAAGCAAAAACGGCATAGAGTATACCAATATAGTCATTATTATTTATTCCTAACAATTATTATTTTAATAATGAAATATTATATATATTATTTATAAAAAATGTATAATATTTTGTAATTTTTTTATTAATTTGTTTATAAT
>CASEHG010000196.1 GCA_949287565.1 uncultured Brachyspira sp. | reverse complement strand
ATATTTTAATACATAAATTAGAATTTTGCAAACTTATACTAGGCATCAGTATAATTTTTATGAAAAATAATTGATTTTAATTCATATATATAAGCTGTTTTTTAATTGTTTTATAGTCAATATAATTTTTTTAGTTTTTAATCCTATATAGAATATAAAATTAAAACAATTTTAAACATATAAAAAGATAAGCAAACTTCTAAAGCAATATATGAAATACATTATAATTGATATTATAAACTACAATACTTATAATAACGTCTACATATTTATATTTTATATATAAACTAAAATAAGTTAAAAATACAATATACAAAGTAAAGTAAATATATATAAATTAAATAAGGTAATAAATATGATACTATAACATAAATCAATGATTCTATAATATATAAATCTATAAAAAATGCGGACTTTATTTGTTAAAATAAAAAATTATTTGATTATATATACCATAGAATATATTTGATTTATTATAAAATTTAATTTAGGATTCCTTTTTTACACTGCTTCCTATTTCACATATAAATATTGCTGATATCATACATATACCGCCTATAACAAAATTTATAGTAACAGGATCTTTCATAAATATAACTCCGCCCAAAGCACCCAAAAAAGATTCTAAACTAAGTATAATTCCTGCTTTACTAGGATTTACATACTTTTGGGACACAGTTTGAAGTAAATAAGCAATTCCTGTAGCTCCTATAGCTAAATAAATAAGAGAATAAATGGCTTCACTAGAAATATTAAAATTAAAAGGTGTAGAAGTTACCCACCCTACAGAAAGAGATACTATACCGGCTATAATAAGCTGCAATGCCGCCATTATAATACCATCTACATATTCAAGCATTTTGTCTATAAGCATTAAATGAACAGCAAATACAATAGCACAAAGTAATGCAAGTAAATCTCCAACTTCTATACTTGAAAAGCCTTCAAAAGAACTTAATAAATATAAACCTAAAACTGTAATTACTGCCGCTATAAATGCTGAAATATGAGGTCTTTTTTTGTATATGAGCCAAGAAAAAAATGGTATAAATATAACATAAGAACCTGTAAAAAATGCTACCTTTGAAGCTGTTATAAACTTAGAACTCATAGTTTGTAAAAAGAAGCCTAGAAATAATGCTATTCCAACAGGTGCTGAGAGCATTATATCTTTTTTAGAAATATTTTTCATTCTTTTAAAAAATACAAGAGATAAAAAAATTCCTCCGGCTAAATTTCTTATTCCTACAAGATAAAAAGGTTCTATTTCTTTAACAACAACTTTAACAGCAACAAAACTATATCCCCAAATTAATGCTGTTAAAAATATACCTATAGTGCCTAATCTTTCTTTATTAGCCATATACTACTAACCTAATAATTAATTTTATTAGTATTAGATAATATAATATTTAGATTAAAATGTCAAAGTATATTATACAAATTATGATTTAAGTTTATTATTAAATAAATTGATAATACTGCTGTAACCCTTTTCTTTAGCAACATCATATTCTTTTTCAAATATATTATTACTAGAGTCACCTATTTCATAATATTTAACTAATTGTTCGCATATCTCAAAATAACCTTTAGAAGAGGCTATATACAAAGCAGTATCTCCATTTGCATTCTGCTCCTTTATAGAAGCATTATTTTTGAGAAGATAATCTACTACTTCTACTTTTCCATTATCAGCGGCTATCATCAAAGCTGTTTCACCCAATTTATTTTTATGATCAATTATATCAGGATAAAGCTCTAAAATATATTTAACAATATCATGATATCCCTTAGCACATGCAAACATAAAGCAGTTCCAGCCATTAATATCTGTTTGATAAATATCTATGCCTTTTTGTATTAAATACTTAACAGACTTCAAATTATCATATATAACAGCCCACATTAAAGGGGTAATAGATTCTCCATCACCTTTTAAACTCATCCCATGCATTAAAAGAAGCTCAACAATATCTATATTTCCTGCTATAACAGCATGGATAATAGCATTTCTTTCTATACTATCTACTGCGGAAATATCAGCATTATTATCAAGTAAAGTTTTTACTATCTCAATATTTCCAATATAGCATGCATACATAAGAGGAGTAACATAATCATCATCAGCCTGATTAACATTAACATTATGCTTTATTAATAAATCTATAATTTCTTTATTTTCTATCTCAATTGATAATATTAAAGCTGATTTGCCATTATCAGTAACTCCATCAGGCTGTACTTTATTCATAAGAAAATACTTAACTATATCTTTATGACCGGCAGATGCGGCTATAGCTAATGCTTTAGGAGCTTTCTTTTTTGAATTATCAAAGAAATATCTTACAACATCTAAATGCCCATTATAAGCTGCCGATATGAAAGCACTTGAAAATACATTATGCTTATTTCCGCCTAATTTTGAATGTATATAATGTACTAAGGATAAATTACCGCTAATAGCAGCTATTGTTAAAGAATACTTAGGTATCTCTATATCGCCTTTATTAAGTATATACTCTACTATATCTATATTGCCGCTTGATATTGCATAAGATAATACAGTTTCCTCGTATATATCAACATCATCTAAATTGGCATGATTATCTATTAAAAATTTAACAGCTTCAAAATTTGATTTCTGACATGAATACATCAAAGGTGTTATATTAATATCTGTTTTAGCATTAACATCGGCACCATTTTCTACAAGAAGTTTTATAATATCAAAATGATTCTCTGAACATGAATAATGCAAAGGAGTTTCATTGTTACAATTGCTTAAATTTACTAAAGCACCATTTTTTATTAGTATTTCTGCTATATCTTTATGACCATTAGCACATGCATTCATTAAAGGAGTTATATATAGCTGATCTGCCTTATTAGGATCTGCTCCTGCATTTAAAAGCAATTCAACTATCTCTTTATATCCAGCCTTACAGGCATGCATTAATGGTGTTAATCCCAATATATTGCTTAAATTAATATCTATGTCTTTATTTTTTAATAATATTTCAACTGCTAATACATTATTCTTAGCCGAAGCCTCATGTAATTCAATCTCAATTTCTCTCATAAGTAATAAACCTCATATTATATATTAAATGTAATATAAAAGCATAAATAGTCAAACATATTTTATTTTTTATAATATAACACATTATTGATAATTTAACAATTATTTAAAAAAAATCAAAAAAATATTATAAAAGCTATTGTAGCTATAGAACAATATAAAGCTGTACCAACTATATCGCATATAGAAGTAAGCATAGGTGCTCCGCTTATAGCAGGATCCATATTAAATTTAGTAAGTATAAAAGGCAGACAAAGCCCTATAACACTTCCAATAAAAACTATACTAAACATAGATATAGATACAATAGCAGCTATTTCAAATCCTCCTCTTATAATACCTAATATATATGCCCCAACTGCCATACTCAACCCTAACATAGATGCCACCAATACCTCTTTTGAAAGCATATAAAACCAATCTTTTAATACTACATCTCCAATAGCTAAAGATCTTATAACAAGTGTAGCAGATTGACTTCCAGCATTGCCTCCGCTTCCTATAAGCAAAGGCAAGAAAACAACTAAAACTATATGTTTTTGAAGTGTATTTTGGAATATACCTATGACACCTCCTGAAAATATATTAATAAATACTAATATTAAAAGCCATAATATCCTCTGTTTGTAAAGAGTAGATATAGGTGTAATTTTTAAATTATCATCAAACTGATCCTCACTTGAGGTTATTCCTGCCATTTTGTGAAAATCATCTGTATATTCTTCTTCTGCTATGTCCATTATGTCATCTACTGTGACAATTCCTATCATAGAATGCCTATCATCAACAACAGCAAGAGAGTGAAGATTATATTTTTTTATTACATCAATAGCATTTTCCTGATCATCATAAGCTGATATATAAGGACAATTATTAGTAATTTCTGATATTAATGTATCTTTATCCGTAAAAAATAATTTTCTCAAAGCAATAGATCCAATCAATGTTCTTCTGGCATCTGTAACATACAAAGTAGTATAAGTTTCTGATTCGGCTATATTGCTTCTAACATATTCAAATGCTTCGCTTACAGTCCAATCCGGCTTTATGCTTATATATTCAGGCGTCATTAAACGTCCTATACTTCCTTCAGGATATGCTAAAAGCCATGAAGCTATTTCCCGCTCCTCGCTTCCTAAAAGTTTTAATATATTTTCAGACATAGTTTCCGGAATAGATGCTAAAAAATATGTTCTGTCATCAGGATTAATATTTTCCAAAAGGTCTTTAATATCAGCTTCCTGCATATTTTCTATGATTCTCTGCTGATCTATAGGGGCAAGTTTAGGAAATACTTTATAATAATACTCATTTGGAAGAATACTAAAAACTTTGTATTTATCATCATTTTTTAGAGAAGTGATTAGATTAGCTGTTTCTACCTCCTGCCATAAAGGAAGTATATCTGTTAATGCATCCCAATCTTTTTCTTCTATCAAATCCTCAATTTCAGGCTGTAAAAGTTCTTTCAGCATACTTATATCCTATGTATTATCTATATAATATAAAACAATTTTTATAATAAATTAATAACTAGTTCCAACCAAATAAGTACCTATTTGTACACCAAAATCAAAAGAATGTATATTATATCTTGAATAACTAGGATTTTTATAATTCATAGCAAAATCATAATTGAAATATAAACCTGCTGCAATAGCTGCAAAACTGCTTAAATTATATTTAAAATCTACAGTAAATTTAAGATATGGTATAACGGCAGATGTAAATGATTTTTTTATTTCATCGGCATTTAATTTTGCATTATAATCACCATCTTGTAAGTTAGCAGCCAATGGTATTTTTGCTCCTGCTCCTATACCTAAAGAAAGCACCAAAAAAGTAACTCTAAACATAGCACCAGTATTTAAAGTATCAAATGTATAAGAAACTATTCTAGCATCTTGAGAATTTATATATTTATAAGAACTTCTATAATATCCTATGTCAGCTAAAACATCAAAACCTAATAATCCGCCGAAATCATAGAAATATCCCGGCTGAAGCAATACTCCGAAATCGAATGAACTGCTGCTTTTTAATATATCAATTTTACTATTATCTAATCCTCTCAAATCAGCAAAAGCAAAACTTCCTGTCAATGGTACAAATAAAGCAACCCCCCCGCCATGCTGAGCAAATGCACTTATACTAACGAATACCATAAAAAATAATGATGCTACAAATTTTTTCATAACCTTCTCTCTTGAATTATGTTTATGTTATTATAATATAAAAAAAACAATATAATGTCAAATATCAAACTTCTATACTAAGTCCGTCATAAGCAGGATACATATTAGGAGGAAGTTCTTTTTCTAAATTTTTATGTAAAACATCATGAGTCATATGAGTAAAATAAGCTTTTTTAACACCTAATTTATCAGCTATATTAACAGATTCCTGCAAAGATAAATGAGTATGATGCTGTCTGTATCTTAATCCATTTAAAACTAAAACTTCAGTTCCTTCAATCAATTTCAAACTTTCATCACTTATATAGCTTGCATCTGTTATATATGTAAAATTATTGAATCTATAGCCTAATATATTAAGCACACCATGCTTTACAGCTATAGGAGTAACTTTTATATCATCAAACATCATTTCACTTTCTATATGATGAAAAACAACCTGAGGAAGTCCTCCGCCTAATTGAACAGGATTAAAAAAGAAATCATACTTCTCTCTTAGATTATCCATAGTATCTTTATTGCCATAACAATCTATTGCTGTATGCATTATAAAGTTTAAAGATCTTAAATCCACAATGCCAGAACTATGATCTGCATGTGAATGTGTATAAAATACAGCCTCAAGACTATCAATATTTTCTCTTAACATCTGAGCTCTGAAATCGGCAGAAGTATCCACTATATAATTTTTATCATTATGTCTTATCAGTATTGATGAACGTGTTCTCTTATCTCTTTTATCTTTACTTCTGCATACTTTACATTTGCATCCAATCATAGGAACACCATCGGAAGTACCTGTGCCCAAAAAAGTTATTTTCATAATATACCCCCTTTTGTATATATTATATAATTTATATTTTTTATATCAATACT
>CASEHG010000195.1 GCA_949287565.1 uncultured Brachyspira sp. | reverse complement strand
TTTTTCATTATATAATCCTTAAAATATTTTTTATTTCCTACTGCCTATTAATTATAATAAGCAGCAGGAGAATAAAAGTTTTATAATATGTTTATATTTTGAAGCCATGTTTTTATATTGTTTTCTGAGTTATTAATGTTTCTTCCTGATATGCTCAAATTATCAAGTATAGTAGAATTAGGGCATAAGCTTTTTATATCGCTCAAACTTTTTCCCATACCGCCTCCTCCATGAGTACATAAAGGAGCAATTTTTTTACCGCTGAAATTATGAGTTAATAATAATTGTTTTACTGCCTGCGGAATAGTACCCCACCAATTAGGGTAACATAATATTATAGTGTCATAGTTAGCTAAATTATTTATATTAGCACTTAACTTTGGTAAAAAATCATCATTTTGTTCTTTTCTTGCCTGATTTACAGTATCATTATAAGAACTTGGATATGCTTCAACTGTTTTTACTTCAAACATATCTGCTTGAGTAAGATTTTTTATCATATTAGCAGCTGTTCTAGTGTTTCCGCCCCAAGAAAAATATACTATTAAAGTTTTTGAACTTTGAGCGTTTAAACCTCCGATCAATAATGTGCTTGAAATAAGCAATGACATTAATATTGTTTTAATTATTTTTTTCATTTTTGATCCTCCTATTTTATTATTCTTAAAGTTTTATTTTAAAAAATATACACCTATCTTGCATTTTTTATTTATTATGCTTTATGATATATAGTTATTTGAAAACTTTTGATAAATAAATTATTTTTTTCTATAAAATGCAGTCTTTTTGCTTCTTTGGGTCACCAAAAGAAGTGGGGTTTAGCACGTCTGTGTGCTTCGCAGGGCAAAGCCCCAACTATAAAATACCAAAATTAAAAATACTATTATATTTTTTAGTCTTGAAACAAGCATAATATAATTTTTTTATTATTTCAGATTATTAATTATTGTTATAGCATTCAATGTTCTTGGATATCCTATAAAAGGAAGACATTGAGTTACCGCTTCAAGCATCATATCTTTAGTATTACCCATTGATATATTAGCATTAGCATGTGCTGTTGCCTGAGGTTCAGCTCCTCCTAATGAAATAAGCATTATGAATGTTAAAAGCTCTCTAGTTTTCAAATCTAAACCTGTTCTTGTATAGAAATCTCCGAAACAATTAGCTGATAAGAAATTCTGTATATGCTTCTGATTAGGTGCGGCATTTGAATGTGCAGCATGTATTGCATCTCCGAATATGCTTACCTGAGTTTCTAATCCTTTATCGAATCTAGTTTGTTCTGTAACTGTTGATTGAGATTCTATAGGAAGTGAAATATTTTTTTCTTTGAACACTTCATTTGCTTTTTCTAATGCAGCAAATACTCTAGGAAATCCAACATAAGGGGAACACTGATATAATGCTTCTTTTATCTCTATAGGACTAGCTCCAACATTCAAAGCTATTTCCACATGATCTTTTATCATATCAGTACCTTGTGAGGCAGTTAAAGAAACTAATGTTACAAGTTCTCTTAATTTAGGATCCAATGTTCCATGATTATAAACTTCTCCATATAAGAAATTATTAAATATACTTTCTAGATCTGGATCATTAGGTTTAGTTAAGCTTGCCTCTCTTTTGAGTAATTCATTATATTTGTTTTTTGCTTTTTCTGTCATAGTTAAATTTCCTCCTTTATTTTGTGAATTTGCTATGCATGAAAATAGTATAACTAAGATAGATAAAGATAAAATAGTTTTTAAAGTTTTTTTCATTTAATAATCTCCTTAATTGTTGTATTAATTTTTTAATATTTCAATTTTAATAATTGCTTTATAAAGTCAGCATTATCATTAAGAAATATTATGTTTTTATTATTATCCAAAGTTTTTATAAGATTCATATCATTATCATCTAATGTGAAATCGAATATTTTAGAGTTTTCTATTATTCTTTCTTTGTGTATACTCTTTGGAATAACAGGTATATTTCTTTGAGTAAGCCACCTTAAAATAACTTGAGCTACAGTTTTATTATATTTTTTGCCTATAGTTTTTAATATTTCATTATTGAAAATATTATTTTTTCCTTCTGCTAAAGGTCCCCAAGATTCTAATGTGATATTATATTCTTTCATTAAATCCTGATCTTCCCATCCTTGGAAAAATGGATGAGTTTCTATTTGATTAATTGCAGGTGTTATTTTACTATGTGATGCAAAATCAATTAATCTTTCTTTATAGAAATTACAGCATCCTATAGCTCTTATATATCCTGCTTCATACAATTCCTCCATTGCCTTCCAAGCATTATAATAATTACCAAAAGGCATATGAATCAAGTATAAATCTAAATAATCCAATCCTAATTTTTCCATAGATATTTGAAATGCTTTCTTTGCCTTATCATAATCTGCATCCTGTATCCATAATTTAGTGGTGATAAACATTTCTTTTCTGTTGATTCCGCTTTCTTTTATGGCATCTCCAACAGCTTTTTCATTAAGATATATTGATGCTGTGTCTATATGTCTGTATCCTGCTTCAATGGCATAAAGACATGCTTTTTTGCATTCCTCATAATTTTCTACTCTGTATACCCCAAATCCTAGAATAGGCATTTCAACATTATTATTTAATTTTATAGTATTCATAGTATTCATAGTATCTCCGAATTATTAAATAAAATATTAATTCGCTTTTTCAATGTGTATATCAAAATCTCCTTTCATGTTTGAAAGTTTTGATATATCTGATGCATTTTCAAATTTTCCTAAATAAATTAAATTATTTGAATATCTGAAATTTTTATAAAATATAGCAATGTTTCCCCAAGGAGCATAATAAGTTATATCTCCTGCTTTAGGATTTATTCCATCTGGTTCATTTTGAGTATTTAATTTTTTACTTAAATAAAATATTTTTTCTGTGCTGTTATAATCTTCTGCTTTAATATTTAAAGGAAGTAATGATAAAAAATCATTTCCTGCTTTTGAATTTGTGATTACGGCATAGATTTCATTGCTGCCAAAAGTTAATTTTATTCTTGTATTTTGAGCAAATGCATTCATAGTGAATAATCCTGTAAATAGTATGAAAGTTATAATAATTTTTTTCATAAATAATAATCCTCCTAATTATTGATTTGTATAGCTGTAATATTCTTCATCAGTAACATGTTTCATCCAAGTAACACTGTTTCCATTTGAATCTCCTGTTATAGCAATATGTTTCATAGGTGAATTAGGAGAAGCACCATGCCAATGTTTTATATTAGAAGGACAATATAAAGTATCCCCAGCTCTGAACTCTTGTATAGGCTTTCCTTCTTCCTGAGTAAGTCCTATACCTTCAATAACTATTAAATGCTGTCCTGCAGGGTGGGTATGCCAAGCACTTCTTGCTCCTGCCTGAAATGTAACATAAGCTACAGAAAATTTTGAAGTTTCATTTGGGGAAGTTATAGTTTCAACTTCAACATCGCCTGTAAAATAATCAGATGAACCTTTTGATTTTTGTCCCTCTCCATTCTTAATTAAAACTGTGTTTGTAGGTGCTGCATTATATTTATAAGCAGTATTATTGGTATTATTTGAATTGCATGATATTGCTGCAATCAAAACAAATAAGATTAATAAAATATTTTTCATTTTTTCTCCTTTTTTAGTTTATACTAACAAATTGTTTTATGATTGTATCATTGAAGTTAACTCCAGTGTCAATATGAAAAGATTTTTTTTCATTTAATTAAATAAATCTTTTTCCTCTAATTTTTTATTTAACATTTCTAATTTCATTTTCATTTCATTAATATGTCTTTGCATAATATCTCTTTCATTTATTAGTATTGATCTTCTTTCGTTTAAGGTGTTTTTTCCTTTTTTGTATAATTTTATATATTTAATTATTGAATCTAATGATATACCTAGATCACGCATTGACTTTGAGAATTTTATGCATTGCAAATTATAATCATTGTAATTTCTAATACCGCTTTTGTTTCTGCTTATTTCAGGTATTATTCCTATTTTTTCATAATATCTCAAAGTATCTTTTGATAAACCTGTTAATTCGCTTACTTCTGATATAGTCATAATATTCTCCTTTTTGCTTTATCTTATGCGGTAATTTTAAGTTATTATTAAAATATATCAAATACTTATATCTTATAATTAGTTATGCTAAAAAGGTATTGATATATAATGCTGAATATGATATTATAAAATAAAAATTAATTGGTCTTAAAAAATGGATATAAAGTCTTTAACATATTTTTTAACTGCTGCCAGAGAAGGAAGTATTACGAAAGCAGCAAATTCTCTTAATTTAACACAGCCTAATCTTTCAAGACAAATAAGTAATTTAGAAAAAGAAATCGGCAAGAAATTGTTTATAAGAAGCAACTATAGTATAAAACTTACTTCTGATGGTGTTTTGCTCAAAAAGAGAGCAGAAGAAATTATTGATATGATAGAAAAAACTAGAATGGAGTTTAAATCTTCTGACGATGTTATAGCAGGCGATATTTATATAGGATGCGCTGAAACTTACTATATGAAATTAATTGCAGATGTGATAAAAGGTCTTAGACAATCTTGCCCTAATATAATATATCATATTCATAGCGGAGCATATTCAGAAATTACAGAAAAACTTGATAAAGGACTTTTAGATTTTGGAGTGCTTATAGGAAATATAGATTCATCTAAATATGATTATATAGATATTCCTTATAAAGAGGTTTATGGATTATTGATGAGGAAAGATTCTCATTTATCTAAAAATAAATTCATAGAAAAAAATGATTTATTTGATATACCTATAATATGTCCAAAAATATTTTTTAATAATAAAATACAAACTTCAAAATTTAGTGAATGGATAGGAAATGATTTTGATAAATTGAATATTATATTAAGTTATAATTTGATTTACAATGCTGCTTTAATGGTAGAAGATGGTATAGGATATGCTTTAACTATAGATAAATTAGTTAATACAACCAATACAAGCGATTTATGCTTTATAAAACTAAATCCAAGATTAGAAATAGAATCAAGAATAGTCTGGAAAAAGAATCAGGTATTTTCAGAAGCTTCAAAAATATTTTTAGAAGAACTAAAAAATAAATTATAAAAATATATATCTTGTTATA
>CASEHG010000194.1 GCA_949287565.1 uncultured Brachyspira sp. | reverse complement strand
TATTTATAATTATATAATATATAGTCTTGACATAAAAATATAAAAGCATTATACTATTTAGTAAAAAATCGGACTATAATTTATTTTATTAATGGGGATAAATAAATGTTAGGCTATTTAAAGATATTTAGAATTTCAAAACTTAATATATTATTCTTTATATACAAATCTCTTATAAAAGTATTTTAATCAATCAATTTAATACATAACTTTTTTTAATCTTATGCCAATCTATGAGGTGTACTATGCAGCTTAATAATAAAGTTTTAAAAGAAAATTCTAGTAAAAAAATATTTATAAACTATGCAATTCCAAGTATGCTCGGAATGCTTATGGAAAGTTCAGCAGTATTTATAGACGGTTTATTTGTAGCCAATTTTATATCATCAGAAGCTTTTTCTGCAATAGGTATTGTTTGGCCTATTACAGCATTATCATTTGCATTATATGTTATGCTTACATTAGGATCTATTGCAATAGCTGGAAAATGTATAGGTGAAAATAATATGAGGCGTGCTAGCTTAATATTTACTCAAACTTTAATAACTGTTATAACTTTAACTACTCCTGTATTAATACTTATTTATATATTCAGAGAAACATTGCTTCCATTATTCGGAGCACATGGAAACATATATAATTTCTCATTAGAATATATTAATGGTGTTATTGTAGCTGTATTTTTCTGGGGAATGGCTTATGTGTTTAGTCAATTTATAAGGTTAAATGGTTCTCCAAAGTTTGCATCATTGATGTTTATAACTTCATCTTTATTTAATATAATATTAGATGCTATATTTATAGTAGTATTAAAATTTGGTATTTCAGGTGCTGCTTGGGCTACGGCTTTTTCATATATTATTTCATTTGCAATAGGAGTATCATATTTTTTTAATCCTAAATGCAAAATAAAAATCATAAAAGTATATGGAGGCTGGAATTATATATTCAAAGCTATATTAAATGGCTTTTCAGAATTTCTAAGCAATATTTCTTCTGGTATAATACCATGGCTATTTAATATAACAGCATACAAAATATTAGGAAACAATGGAATACTTATTTATTCTGCTGCAAATTATATAATTACATTTTTTATAATGATTGCAAGCGATATCGGAGAGATTTTATCATCTTTAATAAGCGTTTCTTACGGAGCTAAAAATAAAAACAAGATGAAAGATTTTTTAAAAATGGGAATGATATTTGTTTCATCATTATCGATATCAGCTTCTATAATATTGCTTATAAATCCAAGTATATTAGTTAATGCTTTATTAAAAAATATAGATTCAAAAACTGCTGAAGATGCTATGTTTTTTGTAAGAGCATCTATACCAATATTTATATGCGTTGGAATAAATATAATAATGAGTGCATATTACACTTCTATTCAAAAGGCTGGGGCATCTGCTTTGATTGCCGCTTTAAGAACATTAATTTTGCCTGTTTTACTAGTATTAACATTACCAAATATATTAGGATTTTTAGGTCTTGTTTTGGTTCTTCCTATAAGCGAGATTATAACATTAATTGTATCAATAGCTTTATACAAAAATAGAAGCATTGATGTTTTAATTAGAGATTAAATATTTTAGTGTGATGGTATTGCAACATACTAATATAAAAAATTAATATTAATTTTTTATAAAACACTTGCAATTTGTATCAAAAATGATACAATACATACTGTAATTATTATGGGGATTGATATGGTTATAATAAAAATTTTTAAGATAGGTGTTTTATACCTAAAGGAAAATAATTATGGAAATAAAATTTTATTCCAATCCCAACAAGAAAGAACCTGTAAAGGAGTTTCTTAATACTTTAGAAAACGATAGTAAAAAGAAAGTAGGTGCTAAAATAATAGTAGTATCTGAAATGTTGAAAAAACATCAGTCAATATCTAAAGAGTTATTTAAAAAGATTGATGATGATATATGGGAAATAAGAGTTAATAATATTAGAATATTTGTTCTTTTATATGATGGCAATATGTATCTATTACATGCTATTATAAAAAAGAGAAACGATATACCAAAAAAGGATTTATCTTTAGCAAATGAAAGGGCTAAAGAAATAAAGAGTTACATAGATGAAAACAAAAAATAATAATAAAGATACTAAAGAAATAAATAATCCTATAGGAGGAGATTTCTTTGATTATCTTCAAGAAGAAAATATTTTAGATGAATGTCTATCCTTATCATCTAAAGAATTAATAGTTTACCAATTAAAAGCTATAATGGAAGAAGAACATATTTCAAAATCTGATTTAGCAACTAAAATGAATACAAGCAGAGCAGCAGTGTACAGACTTTTAGATGAAAACAACAACTCTGTAACATTAGATACTTTAGAAAAGGCTGCAAAATTTCTTAATAAAAAACTCATTATAAAATTTGTATAATTAGTATTTGACTTTTTTGTCAATTCTTAATTAGTTAAAATAAAAAACTTGACTTACATTAACAAACATAAGCCAAGTTTTTATATTTAAATAATTATATTAGTAATTTTTTTATTGTTCTTTTTCCCGCCGCAAAAAGAACCAAAAAGTGCAAATAAAAGTATAGTATCTATATAACTTAATTTTATTAGTCAATAGACAATTCAATATACTGCAAATTAATATTATAGAGAAGATAAAACTTCCTCTATACCTTTTAATTTATCCTCAAACTCTTTTTTCTTTCTGTTTTCTGTGTCAATAGCTTCCTGTTTAGCTTTCTTCATAAAGTTTTCATTAGAAAGTTTTTTATTTACTGCTTCCAAATCTTTTTTGTATACTGATGCTTCTTTTTCTAATCTTTTTTTCTCAGCTTCTAAATCTATTATGCCAACAAGATTAACATTTATCTCTCCGCCTTCAAATACTTTAACAAATGAACCTTTATTTCTTTGAGTATCTTTTGATGAAACTATATTCAATGATTCTGTAAGTGAAAGTGCTGATATAATATCCTTATAGCTTTCTGCAGTATTTTTGAAATAATCTGAAGTATAGCGAATTATTACATCAAGTTTTTTGTTTGGAGGCAAATTAAATGATGAGCGTGAATTTCTTATTCCTGAAACAATATCTTGAATCAAGTTGAAATCTTTTTCTATATCTTCAAATATATATTTAGCATTAGATTTAGGATACTCTCTAATCATCAATGCTTTTGAATCAATATTATGCTTTGGTAAATTAGAATAAATTTCTTCTGTTATGAATGGCATAAATGGGTGAATCATGGCCATTGATTCTTCAAGTACATATAAAAGAACAGCAATAGTTTTTTCTTTTTTGCTTTCATCTTTCAAATCGAATTTACTTATCTCTATGTACCAATCACAGAATTCATTCCAATAGAATTTATAAATTGTCTGAGAAGCCTCATCGAATCTATACTCTTTTAATTTCTGAGTAGTTGATTCAATAGCTTTCTGAAGTCTTGATAATATCCATTTATCTTTATTTTCAAGAGTGTAGCTATCTAAATCTTTTATATTAGCATTATCATCAATATTTCCAAAAATATATTTAGCACTGTTGTAAATTTTATTAGCAAACTTTCCGCCCATTTTGAAAAGTTCTCTGTCAAGCCAAATATCCTGTCCGCCTAATGAAGTTATAAATGATAAAGTAAATCTGAATGCATCAGCTCCATGCTCATCAATAATTTCTATAGGGTCAATACCATTTCCTAAACTCTTAGACATTTTTCTTCCGATTTTATCTCTTATAAGTCCGTTAAGATAAACATCTTTGAAAGGCACATCATTCATAAAATGAGTTCCTGCCATAATCATTCTAGCAACCCAGAAGAATAATATATCATAACCTGTAACAAGTGCTGTAGTAGGGTAGAAATATTCTAATTCCTCATTTTTCTCTGGCCATCCGAAAGTAGAGAAAGGCCATAACCAAGAAGAAAACCAAGTATCAAGCACATCTTCATCTTGATGAATATTTTTAGATTTACACTTAGTACATTCTGTAATATCAGTTTTTGATACCATCATCTCACCACAGTCATCGCAGTACCAAACAGGAATTCTATGCCCCCACCATAATTGTCTGCTTATACACCAATCTCTGATATCAGTCATCCAGTGATTATAAGTGTTAATCCATCTTTCAGGATATATTTTTGTATTACCATCATTAACAGCCTTGTATGCTTTTTCTGCTAAAGGCTTCATTTTTACAAACCATTGATCGCTGTAATATGGCTCTACAACATTATGACATCTGTAACAATGTCCTACTTGGTGTTTAATATTATCTTTACCAACAAAAGCACCTAATTTTTCAAGTTCATGTATTATCAAAGCTCTTGCTTCTTTAACTGTTTTACCTTGATAATTAGCAGGTGTATTTTCATTGAATGTGCCGTCTGCATTAAGTATATTTATTATTTCTAAATTATGTCTTTGAGCTATAGCAAAGTCATTAGGGTCATGTGCTGGAGTGATTTTTAAAGCTCCTGTACCAAACTCTTTATCAACATAAGTATCTTTTACTAATCTTAATTTTCTGCCTACTATAGGAAGTATTAAAACATCTTGTTCTGTAAGATGTGCATATCTTTCATCATCAGGGTGAACAGCAATAGCAACGTCAGCCAAAATAGTTTCAGGTCTTGTAGTAGCTATTTCAATATATTCATCTTTTCCTTCTATTTGGTATTTAACATGATATAAAGCACCGGCAACTTCTTCATGCTCTACCTCATCATTAGCTAAAGCAGTGCCGCAGCTAGGACAATAGTTAATAAGATATTTGCCTCTATATATTAAACCTTGATTATAAAGCTCAACAAATACCTCTCTTACAGCATTGCTAAGTCCTTCATCAAGTGTAAATCTTTCTCTGTCCCAATCGCATGAACAGCCTATTTTTTCTAACTGTTTTACTATGATAGAGTGATGCTCATTAGCAACTTCCCAAGTTTTTTTAACGAATGCCTCTCTTCCTAAATCATGCTTATTTTTGCCTTCAGCTTTCAATCTTCTTTCAACAACATTTTGAGTAGCAATACCAGCATGGTCAGTTCCAGGCATCCATAAAGTACATTTTCCAAGCATTCTATGGAATCTTATAAGTATATCCTGAAGCGTATTATTAAGACCATGTCCCATATGAAGTACGCCTGTAACATTTGGAGGAGGTATGACTATAGAATATGGCTCTTTATTTTTATCCATAACAGCATGAAAAAATCCATTCTCTTTCCAGAAATTATATAATTTGTCCTCAATATTTTTAGGGGTGTATGACCCTTCTAAAGTATGTTTCATATTCTTTTCCTCCAATCAGTCAATAATAATATTAAAAATTGATAATATATTTTA
>CASEHG010000193.1 GCA_949287565.1 uncultured Brachyspira sp. | reverse complement strand
TTTATATTATATTATATTATATATAAAAAGTCAATAAAAAAACTCACTATCTAAATTGATAGTGAGTTTTTATTTAACTTAAATAATTTAAATATTCAAAAATTTTATAAATAATTGCGGTCATTATTGGTGTAAAAATAAGCATAATTAGACCAAGAAAAATATGACCTTCAATCATAGATATAGCAAAAATAGTTAGTCCACTTAAACAAACTATAGCCAATAAAAAACTAAACAAAATTTTGGCTGCCAATAATAGTATTTCAACAATAAAATTTTTCAAAATAAATCACTCCTTTAAAATAGCTAAATCAATAATAGAAAAATTAGCCCTATGGATATAAATAGGCATATCATCAATTATCACTTCAGTTGTTTTAGGCAATTGCTCAGAAACTTTCCAACTTACATTATTACCTTGAAACATACAAATAGGATCTCCATTTTGAGATTGGATAATTACAGCTCTATCTTTAATCTCTTTATTATTTTCCTTAGAAGATATCCACCAATATCTTAAATCCCAAAACATATTATAATCAATATTTGAAGGAGTAGAAACTTCATAAGAATTGCCTGTGCTTAAATTAATTTCATTATTAAAATCGGTTTCAATTTTTTCTAGTCTTGTGTCATAGAAAATTACTGTAGAACCGCAAGTTTCTATATCATGGCCATCGATAGTAATAGACATTACAGAAGAGGTTGTCCACCCAGAAATCCAAGAACCATCCGAATCATAATAATATTCTTTTACCTTGTTCGGCGCAATATTAAACGATGTTCCTTCAATGCTAAGCCATTGTTCACCATAATTATCATAAAAATTCGCTACATAAGAAATCTCTACATTATCTGTTGACGGTTTAGATCCAAAAGATACAGTAGAAATATCCGCGCATCCTGTTAAAATACTAATAAGAATTAAAAAAACCAAAGTAATCCCAATAGAAAATATACAAAATCTTTTCATATTATCTTTTCCTTTCAAAAGCATATAATTCCCAAGAGAATATGCTCATAACTATTGATAAAACTAATGCATATCCATTACCTGGATAAGCAAATATAACAACTATTAAACTAACTATAGCTAAAATTGTCCATATTATTGCTATAATAATAGTAAAATTATTTTTCCGCATCTATTACTTTTCCTTTCGCTTCTTTTTTTCTAATAATAGCTTTATTAATTGTCTCTCTATGAATTGACAAAATATTAGAAAGGTATCCTTGCTTCATCCATTGATTAAAATTAATTGGCGTATATTGAATTACATCGGAACATACATTAAAATGAGTTTTATCATTTCTGTGCTTTCTATCATGTACATGACCATGAATATTAAAAGCAAAAGGAATATTAATGGGTTCATGCGATAGAAGAAGTTTTTCTCCGATAAAAAGAGGCCCTGCATATACTTCATCAAATACTTCTTTATAAGCAGTAAGTCCTTTATCGTGATTACCAGCAATCAAAATTTTATACCCTTTAAGTTTTTTCGCGCATTCGATATCTCCAACATCACCAAGAATGATAAGAGTATCTTTTTTACCGACTTTAGAGTTAATCATTTTGATTTGATCTTCATCAGAAGGTCTATCGGCAAGAGCTCCCGCAATAATATCTTTATCTCCGAAATGAGGATCAGAATAAATCCAAACTGTTCCGCGATCTTTATGCCAATGATCAAAACATTCATAAAGTCCAGGAATCATATTATACATCCTCCTCAATAAAATTATTCTTATTTTTTTATTTTTTTATATTATATTATATTTTTATATAAAAATCAAAAAGCTCTCTGAATACTCAGAGAGCTTAAAATTAATCTAGTCCAAACTAAATTTTTTATTTTCTTTCACTCACAATTTTATCCCAAAATAAAATCTTTTTTGCTATAACTATAGAATTTCCATTTTTTACAATAAAAATTTTCTTATTATCTTCTGTTGAGAATTCTCCTAGAATATTTCCGCATTTTGGACATATTCTTTGCGGATATCCATATTCGATACGCTGACACTTATTACATTTTACTCCTTCTTGATATCTCATATTTATTCAACCTCTTCTACATAATATTCAATCCAAGATTCAATTTCTTCTAAATAAGCCATGTCAACATCGTCTTCTGTTGCATATTCAATTCCAAAACTTGCAATTAGATCTTCTTCACATTCTTCTCGACTTAAAATACCGTGGCATCCTTCATATGATTCATATTCTTCAATTGCCGCGTTTCTTGCCACCTGAAGAGCTTCTTCTTCGTCATTAAAATCGAATATGCCCAAAGATTGAGCTCCGCCAAATCCTCCACTTAGTCCCGCAAAAATCTCAAATTTCATATTAATCTCCTATACTATTATTATTAGATTGATTTTTTATATTTTTTTTAGTAGTATATTATTATTAATCTTCCAATTTAAACAATTTTTTGAAATATTTTCTCTAAAACAACCAAAATCTGGCGAGAAACAGTGGCATTTTTTCTTGCAGATTAAATCGACTCTTTCGGGATTTTTGATTTCCTGTACAAATGTTGCAGGTCCCCTTCGGAAAGTTTTTTGTATAGTTTTCGGAGACGGGTCAGGATCTGTTTCAAATGTACATGGAATATTATGCTCACAAGTGGCGCAAGTATAATAAAAGTTATTAAAACAGTTTGCGCATAGAATAATATTAGTATCATTTTCATTTAAAATAATTGTCGAACTTGGCTAATATTCATGTAGACAAAAATCACATTTTATCATTATTTTTTCCTCCAAATATAAAACCGCATTTAGGGCATAGAGTAATTTCAGTTTCTGCTTTTAAAATTTTTTCTAATATTTCTCTATAAATTAGATTAGATTCTCCTACACTATTGTGGATTAGGTAATTTAATTCTTCTTTAATAGTATTACTATCAATTAACATAATTTATTTTTGCCTCCTTCCCAAATTTTAATTTGAGAATTTTCATAATTTAATCTTCTAATTTTACCAGATTTGAGCCAAGGTTCAAAAGTAAAAGTAGAAAGATATTTGATTTTAGTTCTAGTTTTATTAATTTTAATATCTTTATAACAGAAGAAAAAATTTATAGATCCATCTATATATTTAACTCTTATACTAGGATAATCAATCAAAGTATAAGATACTCCATCAATAGGTAGATCTAATGTAAAAGGTCTTACTAAAATATAATCTTCAACAATTGGCTCATTAATTAAACAATCTTTTAACATACAGAAGTGCATTTCTTTAATTCTATAGCAATTTGTAAAATAATGATATTTAGCCATATCCATATCATAAATTCTTCCAGGGATATAAGTATGGGAATCTTTAAATTTTTTCCACCATTTAAACATTAATCTTCCTCCATTCTATAATCCCATGTCATCATTTGAAGATGGCCATTTTCAATCCAAGAGAGCGCATTTGTTCCTCCTTTAATGTAAGGCCAAGGAGATGATACAAGTATATATTCTTCAATTCCTCGATTTTTTAAAAGGTTAATAATATTTTCTGCTAGTTCGGGTTTATAGATATAATGTCCGATTAGAAGTTCTTCGTGCGTTTCCATATAATCATAAATTTCATCTTTAATGGTAAACATTTTATCAGACTCCTTTTCTATAAATATTATAATAAATTGCAAATCCTCTAGATTCTTCTTCTTCAATAGTTAGATTATTATCTTCGGCAAAATTATAAAGAATTTTTTTACATTCTTTAATTGCTTCTACGATATTTACATAAATTTTATATTCATCGAAATCTTTAGCATCTTTCGCGGCAAGCAATATATAGGTATTGCCAAATTTAATAGAACACATATCTTCATTAGGAGAAAATCCCATATGAAATTTGAATAGTTTCCCACGATTTTTCATAACTTTTTTGAAGAGTTCATTATTCAACCATGCTTTAAAATTTTCAATAAGAAAATCTGCGGTATTTTCATTTACATTATTTAACAAGAAACTAATACTTTCCATATTTATAAAATCCTTTTATATTTTTCTTTTATTATATATTATTTTTATATAAAAATCAAAAAACCTTAAATGTTTTCAAGACATTTAAGGTTTATAAAAGTATTTATTCTATTTTGATTAGATTTTGTGGTATATAAATATAGTAGAGGTTCCCCAATAATTTCGTTTAGATTATTATCTTTTGAATAAACATAATAACTTTATTTATCTTCTTCAGATTTTTGAGTTTCTACACAAATTAATACTAGTATAATTATACCTATTAAAATTGGAAAACATAAAAATAGCATACCAATTAAGCCCAGTATCAAAGATAAAATAACCATTACTTATCTCCTTATTGCGCGATCCCGATTGGGGTTAGATCTAGTACTCTTTCAGGAATTACGGAAAAATCTCCATAAAGTTTTCTTATTGCTTGATATGATGTTAATGTATCATTTGCGTCTATGATATCTGCAATTAAATTGATTGAATTTTCATTTGTATTAAAATTAATTTGAGAATAAGTTTCTTTTTGAATCATAAATTTTTGTTCAAATTCTATATAACTAACTTTAATGATTATTGTTGTAAAGAAAGTTAAAAATGCAAAAGCACCAGCAACGATTGCGCAAGCAAATGGCCAATTTTTTTCTCTTGCGCGCCAGTTTTTGTTTATATAGATTATGAAGCCTATACAAGTTAAAGTTAGAATTATTCCAATTATTGTCCAAAATATCATAATTAGACTGTCTCCTTTATTATATTTTATTATATATATATTATATATAATTTTTGTATAAAAATCAAGGTAATTTTTAATAGTTCCTTATATTTTATTTAAATTAAATTAAAGGGTAAAAAAAATGGGTAATTTTTAATAGTTCTCGATATTTTATTTAAGTTAAATACTATAAAAAATTTTTTTACTTGGTTGTTTTTAGGTAATTTTTAATAGTTTCCTATTGTTTGGGTAAAAATTTATAATTTTACCTTTATAATTTTTAAATAAAAGGTAAAGGAGGTATTTTTTTGGTTTCAAAACGTTTTCCAGCAGATACTCAATTAGATGAGTTAACTTTTTTAAATGATAAAAATATTGATGGAGAATTATATGCTTATTATTAGGGATTGTCAATTGCGCAAAATAATCAAACTATAGTTAAAAAATAGTCTATTCCAAAATAGTCTATTATTTGTGAGGCTATTGGTATAAAAAGTCCTAAAACATTACGAGCGCATTTGTAGTATTTAATTAATCGGGGGTATATTGAAGTATTAAAAAATGGAGATTATTTATTGCCGAATATGGAAAATATATATTTTTTAATTCCATTAAAAACATTATAGTATCTTAATGATAACTGTCGTGAACATATAATAAAAATATATGTTTATTTGGGGTAGAGATATAAATATGCGTTATCTAAAGGATATAGTTATGAATTTACTTTAGAAGAATTAGGGGAGCATATTGGATTAAAAATAAAAAATAATTCTCGAGGGTATGAGATTATAAATAATGCTTTAGATTTATTATATAATTCAGATTTAATCGATTATTAGAGCTTTTTCGATGGTAGATCGCTCAAGAAAAAACTTATTAAATTTAGTTTTGAATACAAACAAAAAAATGGGTAATTTTTAATAGTAGGTTTAGGTAATTTTTCATAGTTGCTCAGATTACTTTTAGGTAAAAAATCATAGATTATCTAAATAATAAATAATACTAAATAGGCGTAATAAAATATAAGTCGCTTCGCTCCTTATATTTTATTACTTAGGAATTTGAATTTTATAAAAAAATATGTTATAATAGGGGTATAAAGAAGATATTTAAAAATTCATTTGAAAATAGTGAAAGAAGATATTGAAAAATTCATTTGAAAAAATATAATGTGAGGGTAGTTTATGAATTTTACTGAACAAATGGGAAGAATTGGTATGTGGCAAGGGTATGAGGTTTTGAATGTAAAGAAAAAGGATTATGTAAAGACTTCAAAATATGTTCAAGCTATTGTTGATGATAATTTTGTAATGGTTTTAAATGGGGTTATTGTAGGTAAATTGTTGCCAGATAAGGTTGCTCCTGATCATGCGCGCAGACCTTATCGTGTTGAAGAAGAGAAAAAAGTAGAAGTTAAAAAGGATATTTGTTTTGAAGATTATACTACTGTTGTAGATCAGTTTTTTAAAGAGCTTGATAATGGATCTGGGTTCTTTTGATATTTTTTTTAATAATATTATTATTAAATATAAAGAGTATTTGTATAAGAATATTA
>CASEHG010000192.1 GCA_949287565.1 uncultured Brachyspira sp. | reverse complement strand
ATTGCAGGGCTGCTTTCGGTTATAGATGAGGAGATAGAGAATCTTAAAAAGCAGTTAGAACTTCGTAAACAGCAGAAGAAAGGGCTTATGCAGAAATTATTAACAGGTGAAGTTAGAATATAAGAAGGTTTTTTTATGGTATTTGTTTGCCTTTTATTTATGGGATTGCTTTTTAAAGTTTGATTTATTTTTTGGTTTTATATTATTTGTATGCTTATTAGTTTAAGTAATGCTTTTTAGTATATAAAATCTTTTTTTCTTCGTTCTTTTTTGATTAGCCAAAAAAGAACCTTATATCCTCAATAAACTCGGATACGCTTCGCGAAAGTGCAAGTAGAAAATTAGTACTAAATAACACTAATCTTGTTTTACATGTAAGATAAAATATTAAATTTAAGCTAAAATATAGCCTTTTTGCTTCTCGCCGTAGGCGGGCTTCGCCTGTGGCAACAAAAGAAGTGGGGGTTCGGGGGCTAGTCCCCGAAAATAATAAAAACATAAAAACTATTTTTTGACAAACTATAGTTGTTTGGCTATATACTATATATAAAAATGATAAAAGGAATTAAACATGAATAAACCAAAAATAGTGGTGCTTGACGGATTTATATTGAATCCCGGAGATATATCTTGGGGAGAAATAGAAAGCATATCAGATTTAACTGTTTATGATAGAACAGATTATAATAAAGTGTATGAAGCAGCTAAAGATGCTTGGGGAATATTAAACAGTAAAGTTGTTATAGATAGAAAATTAATGCAGTCGCTTCCAAATTTAAAATATATAGGAATGCTTGCTACAGGATATAATGTTGTGGATATTGAAGCTGCTAAAGAATTGGGAATTACTGTTACTAATGTAAGAGGATACGGACCTCAGTCTGTGGCTCAGCTTGTAATGGCTTTTGTATTATCTCTTTCTTTTAGGATAGTTGAACATAATAATCAGGTTCATAATGGCGATTGGATAAAATGCAAAGATTATTCTTTTAGTTCTTATCCTTTAATGGAGATAGAAAATAAAACTATGGGTATATTTGGATTCGGAGATATAGGAAAAGAAGCTGCAAAAATGGCTGAGGCAATGGGAATGAAAGTTTTAGTTTATTCAAGAAGTAAAAAAGAAAATGTTGAAAATGCTTCTAGTATAGATGAACTTTTTGAGAGAGCCGATTTTTTATCTCTTAATGCACCTTTAAATAAAGAAACAGAAAATATTGTTAATATAGATTTGCTTTCAAAGATGAAAAAAACAGCATTTTTAATCAATACTTCAAGGGGCGGAGTGATAGTTGAAAAGGATTTGGCTTATGCTTTGAATAATGATATTATAGCCGGTGCCGCTTTGGATGTACTATCAAAAGAGCCTCCTACAGAAGATAATCCTCTGCTTACTGCTAAGAATTGTTATATAACTCCGCATTTTGCAGGCAATACTTTAGAGGCTAGAACTAGACTTATGCATAAAGTTTATGAGAATATAAAAGCATTTTTGGAAGGAAACCCTATCAATGTTTTAACTAAATGATATTTATTATATATTAAAAATTTTTAAGTTTGTCAACTACTAGCCTATACCCATTGGGTACGCTTCGCGGAGGCAACCCGCACGGTATTGCAAATTATTATGGATAGCCAACTATATGTGCGGCTGATTACTTATTATTGTACAAATATGTAGTTTTATATTACATTTAAAACTTATTTTACTGCTATGTCTTAATATTTTATATTATTTATAAATTATAATTAATTCAAAAATAATCAAAAATTGACAGAATATAGTTGTTTAGGTATATACCATTGTATAATACTAGCTAGTACATTGACTTTAAGTTTTAATATTGTATCATATAAACATAATTTTTATATTTTTAAAGGATATAATATGATTTTTAATTATAAAGGCATTACTAATAAAAATAAAGATTTAATATTTGTTGCTGGTCCTTGTGTTATAGAAAGCGAAGAAATGACAATGACTATAGCAAAAAAATTAAAAGAAATAAAAGATAAATTAAACATACAATTAATTTTCAAAGGAAGTTTTGATAAGGCAAATAGAACATCTCTTTCATCTTTCAGAGGGCTTGGAATGAAAGAGGGACTTCAAATACTTCAGAATGTTGGCAAAGAATTTAATTTTCTTACTTTAACAGATATACATGTTCCTACAGATGCGGAAGAAGCTGCTAAATATGTTGATTTCTTGCAGATACCAGCCTTTTTATGCAGACAAACTGATATGCTTAGAGCGGCATGCGAAACAGGAAAGGCAGTTAATGTTAAGAAAGGACAATTCATAAGCGGTTATGATTGTAAATATATAGCTGATAAATGTACTGATGCTATAAATGAGAACAGACTTTTTTTATGTGAAAGAGGTACTATGTTCGGATATGGTAATTTAGTTGTAGATATGAAGAATTTGGAGATAATGAAAAATTATGCACCTGTTATGTATGATGCTACTCATTCGCTTCAAATGCCTTCTGCTAATAATGGACAATCAGGAGGAGCTAGAGAGTTTATACCTGCTATATTGAAATCGGCTGTTGCTTTGGGAATAGACGCTGTATTTATGGAGGTGCATCCTAATCCTGATAAAAGCCCTTCAGATTCAGGCACTATATTTGATTTGAATAAGGTTGAGGAATTGTGGACTCAGGTTATAAAGATCAATGATTTAGTTAAGAGTTTGTAATTAATGTATACAATTTATTGTTAACTTTATTAAATATAATATGTTCTGCTTAAATTAAATACGTTTTGCCAGATTTGGTATATACTGAAAATTTTTAACTTTGTCAACTAATGGACTTTATATAAATTTTATCTACTTTTTTGCTGCACACGCTCTGCGGGCTTCGCCAAAGTAGCTGCCGCAGGCACGCAGAGCGAACGAATAATTTTAGGGATTTAAAAAATATGTTTTCCTAAAATTATGAGTGTCTGCTAAATTTATTTAGCAGAGCCCTTGCCGCAGGCACGCAGAGCGAGTGAATAATTTTAGGAATTTAAAAAATATGTTTTCCTAAAATTATGAGTGTCTGCTAAATTTATTTAGCAGAGCCATAGAGCGAATAATTTTAGGAATTTAAAAAATATGTTTTCCTAAAATTATGAGCGTCTGCTAAATTTATTTAGCAGAGCCATAGAGCGAATAATTTTAGGAATTTTTAAAAGGAGAAAATTAATTAAAAATATGAAAAAGATAGTTATTATACTTGCTTCAAGATTGGGTTCTACAAGGCTTCCACAAAAAGCATTAAAACCTATGGCTAATTGTGATAGTATGCTTGAACTTATTATTAAAAGATTAAAAAGTTCTAAAAGGGCTAATGATGTAGTGGTGGCTACTGAAGAAAAATCTTATGAGGCTTTTAAAAATATATTTGATGAATTGAAATGCAGTTATTTTGTTGGAAGCGAAGAAGATGTGCTTAACAGATATAGAAAAGCCGCTGAAGAGTTTAATGCTGATATAGTTGTGCGTGCTACAGGTGATAATCCTTTGGTGAGTGTTAAGGCATTGGATATGATTATAGATTATCATATAGAAAAAAATGCTGATCTTAGCCATTATGATTTACTTCCTTATGGCAGCGGTGTGGAAGTGATAAATTATGAGGCTTTAAAAATTGCCGATGATAATTCAAAAGATAGTTTTGAGCATGAGCATATTACACAGTATCATTATAGAAATCCTGATAAATTCAAAATAGAAAATCCTAAAGTAGATGAAGAATTTGCTATGCCTGAACTTAGAACTACTGTTGATACCATTGAAGATTATAATAATGTATGCAAGATTTTTGAAAAATATAATAATAATATATATGTTGATGTTGATACTATAATAAGCGATATAAGAAATGGAAGATAGTAAAGAAGAAAATAAAGAAAATTTTTATTATGTTTATATAATACTCTGTGAAAATAATTCATATTATACAGGCATTACTAATGATCTTGTAAATAGATTTAATAAGCATGCAAAGGGCAGGGGAGCTAATTATACAAAATTCCGTAAACCATTAAAATATCTTTCGGCTTGGAAAGTGGATAATGTTAATATTGCTTTGAGTGTAGAGCATTATATAAAGAGTATGGATAAAAAAGTAAAAACTATGTTTATAGAAAATAACAGACTCCTTAAAAGTTATTATATAAAAGAGATGAAAAATAAAAAGAAAGATTTTAACAGCAGTATAAGTATTAGAAGCATCAGCAAAAAAGATATAGAAAATATAAATAATACATTTCATAAAGAATAGTTATCAAACTATATTATTTGACAATTATATTTTTGTATTGTATAATTAAACAAAAAACTATATAAGGAATTATTATGTCTTCGTTAAATACTCAAATAAGAAAAGATATAGTAAGTATGGTTTATAATGCCAATTCAGGACATATAGGCGGTTCTTTATCATTGGTAGAAATAATGCATACTTTATATTTTAAGATTATGAATATTGATCCTAAAAATCCAAAGATGGATGGCAGAGATATATTTATTATGTCTAAAGGACATGCTTCTGCAGTTCTTTATTCTACATTAGCACATAGAGGATTTTTCCCAACAGATGAGCTTTTAACTTTTAGAAAGTTAGGTTCAAGACTTCAAGGACACCCTTCTAAAAAGAATTTAGAATGTATCGAGGCTTCTACAGGTTCTTTAGGACAAGGTGTTTGTATAGCTTTAGGTGCTGCTTTAGGATATAAATTAGATAAAAAAGATGCTAGAGTATTCGTTGTAGCCGGAGACGGAGAGGCTCAGGAAGGTACTTTCTGGGAATCTGCTATGGCTGCTGCTAATTATAAGCTTGATAATTATACTCTTATTATAGACCATAACGGATTGCAGATAGATGGTAAGAATGATGAAGTTATGAGTTTAGGTGATTTAGAAGCTAAGATGAAAGCATTTGGTTTTGAAACATTTGTCGTTGATGGACATAATGAAAAAGAACTTGAAGAAGTATTTAATAAAAAAGTATCAGGAAAGCCTAAATGTGTAATTGCCCAAACAGTTAAAGGCAAGGGAGTATCATTTATGGAAAATAATGTAGGCTGGCATGGAAAAGCTCCTAATAAAGAAGAATACGAAAAGGCTATGGAAGAGTTGAATAAACTTGATTAATGAAAATTTTTAAGTATAAAATATTAAGGAATAATTACTATGGAAAAAAAGGCAATAAGAAATGCTTATGGTGAGGCTTTGAAACGCCTTGGAGAAATAAATAAAAATGTTGTAGTTTTAGATGCTGATTTATCCGGCTCTACTATGACAAAACTTTTTAAATCTGCTTTCCCTGATAGATTTTTCAATATGGGAATAGCTGAACAGAATATGATGGGAGCAGCTGCAGGACTTGCTATTGAAGGAAAAATACCTTTTGCTTCTACTTTTGCTATGTTCGGTGCAGGAAGAGCTTTTGAAATTATTAGAAACTCTATTTGCTATCCTAAATTAAATGTTAAAGTTGCAGTTACTCATTCCGGTATATCAGTTGGTGAAGACGGTGCTAGTCATCAAAGTATTGAAGATATATCTTTAATGCGTTCTATACCAAATATGACAGTGATTGTACCTTGCGATGCTGTTGAGGCTGAAAAAGCTGTATTTGCTGCTGCTGAATATGACGGACCATGCTATTTAAGAATGGCTAGACCTGCTACTAATATAATAACAAAAGAGGATACACCTTTCAAAATAGGAAAAGCTAATGTACTTAGAGAAGGTAAAGATGTATGTATATTTGCTTGCGGAATAGTGGTATCAGAGGCTTTAGATGCTGCTCAAATGGCTGAAAAAGACGGAATATCTGTAACTGTTGTTGATGTTCATACTATAAAGCCTATAGACAGAGAAATTGTTGCTGAAATGGCTAAGAAACATAAAAAACTTATTAGTGTTGAAGAGCATTCTATAATAGGCGGACTTGGTTCTGCTATATCTGAAGTTTTAACTGATGAATATCCTGCTAAACTTATAAGAGTAGGTATAAAAGATACTTTCGGTGAATCAGGAACAGTTGAAGAGCTTATTAATAAATATGGTCTTAATGCAAAGGCTATTTATGATACTTTTAAATAATTAATGATTTAATTATAATAAAAAGGAGAGTATTTTTTAATACCCTCCTTTTTTATTTTTATATGTTAATAACATTATTTTAAATTGAATTTAAACATTTCTTTCAATTTATTTCGGCATCCTCCGCATTCAGTCCCTGCTTTGGTACGTTTTACAAGTTCTTTTAATGTTTTTATACCATGTTCTTTTTCTAAATATTTTATTTCTTCAATAGAAAGTTCTTTACATTTGCATATAAAATCATTATTTGTCAATTTAGATATCCTCGATTTTATTATTGATTTTTTATACTTAATATTTTTCCTGTTTTTTTATACTCTTCTAATAAATCTTTGATATCTCCTCTGCAGCTCCAGCAGGTAATGCCGGCTTTGGTATGATGCATAACTTCTTCTAATGTTGTATAGTTATTTTCTTTAATTGCATCAATAACTTCTTTATATTTTATATTTTTACAAAAGCATATAGTGCTATTTAAATTCTTTTCAAACATAAATTTTCTCCCAGATTAATAATCGATTTATTTTAACAATATTAGTAAATAAAATCAATACATATTTATCGGTATAATTTCATATTTTAAAGAATTTACCAAAAGCAAACCATAATTGCAATGTTATTATACCATATAGTATTAAAGCCAGTCCAAGTACAACACTAACATAAACAGCACCAAGTATAGGATTAAAAGTTAATATAATTCCTGCAATTAAAGTAAGTATTCCGCTGAACATAGAAAGTCCCCATTGATTATATCCAAACTTTTTAAGCTCAATAGAAGAAGATATTGCTACAACACCTCTTACTATTACAAAGAAAGCAGCCATATAAGGTACAAATGCACCGCTTATTTGTAAATTAGAAATAATTATAATACCACATATTGTTGATACTATACCATCTAATAGAATTAAAGTAGAACCTGATTTATCCATTAAACTAAAGTAATAGAATATAGCACTTATTCCAGAGAATATTGTTAAAAATCCTATTATATAAGCTAACATTAAAACAGTTTCTATTGGATTAAATAATGTAGCTATTCCTGATATTATTAATAGAATGCCAAAAATGAGCCATAGAACTCTTCCTAATTTTCCCATATAAAAAACTCCTTTATTTGATAAATATTAATTTATATATGATAATAAAATGTATAAAAAAATCAATATAAAAATCTGCAGTATTTTTAAATTAATTTTTTATTGAAATTATTTTAATGTTAATTGTTCCGATAATATTTACAAATGGATAATAATGAAGAATTAGAAATAGTGCATACACCTGTTATGCTTAAAGAAGTTTTGAGCTTTATACCAGAGAATGCTAAAATAGCCGTTGATGCCACATTAGGAGAGGGCGGACATACAAAGGCAATGCTCGATTTAAATCTAGAAGTGCATAGTTTTGAAAGAGATTCAGCCATTCTTGAAATAGCTAAAAAAAGACTTAAAAATTATGACAGGTTCCATTATTATAATAATACTTATGATAAGATGATTGAAGAGCTTGATGATAGTATAATTGGAAATGTAGATTTTATGCTTTATGATTTGGGTGTGTCTTTATTTCATTTCAAAAAAGCTGAAAGAGGATTTTCTTTTAAAGATAATGTAAGACTTGATATGAGGCTTGGACTTAATGAAAAAAGTGCTTATGATGTTATAAATGGATATAGTGAAGAAGAATTGGAGAGAATATTTAGAGAGTACGGAGAAATGAGTAATGCCAGAAAAATGGCTAATATCATAATAAAAGAGAGAAACAGAAGAAAAATAGAAACTTCAAGAGAATTAGAAAATATAATATTTCACAATACAGATAAATCTCAGAGATACGGAAAAATTCACCCTGCAACTTTAGTTTTTCAGGCTATAAGAATAGAAGTTAATGATGAGCTTAATATACTTGAAAAATCAATATCAAATATACCTTCTATACTTAAACAAAATGGGGTAGTTGTAGTAATGAGCTATCATTCTTTAGAGGATAGGATAATAAAGCGATTTTTTAAAGAAAATGAGAAAACTAAGAATAAAGACGGTATATTTAAACTTCTAAATAATAAAGTTAAACTTCCGACAAATGAAGAAATAAAATCTAATCCTGCCAGTAGAAGTGCTAAGATGAGAATAGCTCAAAAGCTGTAATTTTGGAGATAAATATGAATGAAAATAAGCAAAATATAGATAAAAATGAAAAGAAAACTTACTCTATAGGTTCGCTTTTTATAGTTATGATATTATTTGTTATAGTTATAAGCATTTTTACATTTGCTAGAAACGTTAAAGCTAATGAAATACTTATAGAGTTATCAAAATTAGATAATGAAATAGAACGTTTGGAAAAAGAGGTTAAAGTTCTTAGTGCAGAGGAAGCAGAATATTCATCTCCTAATAGATTTATAGAAACAGCCATAATAAACGGATTTACTTCTGTAAGCGGCGATAAAAATGATATACTTTATCTAAAAATAGAAGATCAAAATAATAATAATAATTAATAACTATTTGCAGAATCAGTTTTCTTCTTTTCTATTTGTGCTATTAATGCCTTATCTAATTCTTTAGCACTATTATATCCCATCTGTTTCAATCTGTAATTTTTAGCAGCGGTTTCTATAAGTATGCATACATTTCTTCCAGAACGAACAGGAATCTTCTGATAAGGTACCTCAGTATTTAATATACTATAAGTTTTATCAAATAAACCCATTCTATCATACTGTTCATCATCTTTCCAATGTTCAAGTTCTATTATTAAATCAAGCCTTTTTTTATCTCTAATGGCACTCATACCTGAAAGTCTGCTTATATCTACAACTCCTATTCCGCGTACTTCCATATTATGCTTTATGTATTCGTTTTTTCTTCCTATTATTCTGCCGTCTTTTAATTTTTTAAACTCAACTATATCATCAGATATGAGTCTATGCCCTTTTGATATAAGCTCTAAAGTAGCCTCACTTTTTCCAACACCGCTTTTACCTAGAATTAAAACTCCTACACCGAAAACTTCTACTAATCCGCCATGTATAGTGAAAGATTCAACAAATTCTTCTTCTATTAAGGATTCTATACCTCTAATCATATCAGATGTTTTTAATTCGCTTATTACTACACATATATTATTTTTTTTGGCTATTTCTATGAATGATTCAGGTGGATTTATATTGTAAGTGAATATACATATAGGTATCTTATAACTAAGCATTTCTTCAAATACATCTATTTTATTTTCTTCGTCTAAAGTGATGATATAATTAGCTTCACCTTTTCCTAATATTTGTATTCTTTCATATGCAAAATCTTTGAAATATTTAAACAAAGCCATACCAGGTCTATTTATATCATATCCTAATATGTCATTTTCCATTCCTATAAGACCTGTTAATCGTCTTATTTTGAGAGTATTATTTCTTAATTCATTAAGTTCTAAGAATTTAGATACGCTTATTTTAGGCATTATATTTTCATTTCCTCTTTAGCAATGAGTTCCATAATCTCTTCAGGTTTTTCAACATTTATAAGTTTTTCCAAGAAATGAGGATTATCTCTTAATATTTTAGCTATTGCTGTAAGTACTTTTAAATTTTCGCTTGCTGAAGTTTTTGGAGCTAGAAGCATAAAAACGGCAAATACTTTTTTCTTATCTACAGATTTATAATTTATACCATTTTTTATAGTTGCTACACTAAGTACAATACTTTTTACAGCATCTGTTTTAGCATGCGGTATAGCAATACCATTACCAACTCCGGTACTCATTAATTGCTCTCTAGCCATAATAGCATGTTCAGCATCATTTTTATTGGCAAGTAATTTACATTCATCTAATCGCTCAACCATTTTAGAGAGAAGACGCTCTTTGTCAGTTTCCTGAACATCTATCATTATAGAATCTTTATTTATGTAATCTATTAAACTCATTATCAAACCCTCCAAAATGGTTAATTATATAATATATAAATTAAATATCAAACATTCTTATTAGAACAAATGAATTATCAGATTCTTTATATAAAGCCTCTGCTTGTTCTGTTATGCTGCTTATATAAACAACAAATTTTTTGTCAGTGTTTTCTGTAAGATAATTTACAGCTTCACTTACATTATATTCTTTAATTAAATAGTTTTCGCTTTTACTTGCATCTATATGATTATCAGGAGTTACACTTACTTCATCGATGTTCCAATATTCTTCATCTTTATTGTATACTTCAAGTACTTTATTGTCATTGCCTTTAAACAAGAATACAGGGAATTTTCCTATTTTTATGCTGAATAAATCTTCACCTTGCTTAATAGGTAAATAAGCCATATAAGGTTTTTTATCACTATTAAAGTGTAATACAGCATCAAGCTCATCTAAAGGTTTTTCGTATATTCCTACAGAATTGATTGAATAAGCATTATCATCTTCTTCTGTCTGTACTGATTTATCTACAACAGCCCTTTGACTTCTATCTATATTTCTTTCTTTTGATTTTCTTATTTCTCTTTCTATCTTTTGAAACATAGCATCTATTGCTACATATAAATCTTTTTCTTTTTCTTTATCATGAAATACTTTTTTACCAAAAGCTATAGTGCCTTGTACAGTATATTCACCATGCATATAGTCGCAAATAATATTGGCGTCTATTATTCTGTCAGCATGTATTTTGATATTTTGCATCTTATTTGCTATATGTTCTCTAACATTTTTAGTGATTCTTACGTTCTTTCCAATGATATTTTGATGCATAAAATCTCCTTTTATTTTATCTGTTTCTTGATGAAAAAATATTCATACTTTTTCTATATTTAGCTACAGTTCTTCTTGAAATATCAATACCTTCGCTTTTAAGTATGAGCCGGATTTTTTCATCGCTTAGCTTTGCCTGAGAGTTTTCTATAATTCTTTTTATAATTTCTTTAACGCCTCTAGAACCAAGCCCGCCATTTACAGCTCTAGAGAAAAAATATTTTATAGAAAATGTACCCCAAACAGTGTTAAGATACTTACCATTAGCTATTCTGCTTATAGTGGATTCGCTTAAATTCACCTCTAAAGACATATCTTTCAAAGTTAATGGCTTCATAAACTCTTTTCCATACTCAAAGAAATTTATCTGAAATTTAAGCAGAGCTTCGCCTATTTTTAATAAAGTTTTTTTTCTATCATTAGATGCATTTATAAGGCTTTCAGCTTCTTTCTTTTTTTCTTTTAAGAAGTTTATGTTATCTTTACTTTCCTCTCTATCTAATAGTTTAATATATTTTTTGCTAATTTTCAAGTGGGGGATAAAAGTTTCATCTGTTTTTACAATCCAATTCTCATTTTCCTTAAAAATAAATAACTCAGGCACTATATATTTAACAGCTGACGTATCATATTCTCTGGCAGGGTAGGGTTCTAATGTTTGTATTAATTTTAAAGCCTTTAATACTGTATCTACTTCTATAGTTAAATTTAAAGCTATTTTCTCATAATTCTTTTTTGATAATTCATCTAAATAATTTTCTACAATGTTTATTGCTATATCATATATCTCTTTTTCATCAGCTTCTTTTCTTTTCATCTTTAATTGTATAGAAAGACATTCATTGATATTTTTAGCGGCAACTCCGTAAGGATCAAATGTTTTTATTATAGAAATTATTTTATCTATTTGCTTTATATCAGCATTTAATATATTTGATATCTCTCCGCTTTCAATAGTTAAATATCCGTCTTCATTTATAAAACTGCATATTTGCTCTGCAAGTTCTATTTCTTTTTTATCATCAAAGGTAATATCTATTTGACTTTTTAAATGGGAAAATAAACTTTCTTTATTATTTTCTATTGTGTTTTCTATTATAGAATTAATATCGCTTGATGCTTTCGAAGAAGAATACTTTGAATAATTATCATTTAAATCATATTCTAAAAATGGATTTTCTTCCATTGCTTTTTGTATCTTTTCTTTAAGCTCTATAGCGGGCAATGATATAACATCAAGCCATACTCTAGTTTGATAATTGAGTCTTAAATCATTTTTTATTGCAGTTCTTATAGAAGTATTTGCTGATAAAGAATTATTAATCATAAAAACCTAAAGATAAATAATGAATCATTGTACTAATAAATCTTCTTTCTATATTAAAAGGAGAAATTACTCTGCCGAATTTACTATATTTTTCTAATTCGTAAAACTTTATACTATCAATTAACATATCTTCATCAGATATACTGCAGTTAATTTCGCATATTATTTTTAAAACATTATCTGCCATATAGTAAGATACATATTCATCAAAATATTCTGTTTTCATATCTAATTCTTTGGATAATTTTTCCATATGTTCTAATGATAATTTCTGTCCTTTTAAATATATTATAGAATCATTTTCAACATCATTATCATTTAATATATATCTTTTTATCTTAATTTGTTCTACAGGCTGATTTATCTCATATAACTCTAATTGATATGCCCAAACTTTTTGATAATCTTCGTTTTGATCAATAGGATGATATAAACTTATATAATATTTCATATTTTTAGGAAGCTCAAATAAATCTTCATCTATTGAAATTAAAGAGCCGTCCTCCATATATCTGAAGCATTCCATTAAATGACCATATTCATCGTATATACCCCAAACAAATGCAAGAGTGAAATACTGCATAACAGGATTTTCTACAAATACTTCAAAAAAAGTTTCATAATCCCATTTTCTTGCATTAAACATTACTTTTTTAAGTTTATCTGTTTGATATGATATTATAGCTCTTAATGAATTTCTTATATGTATTAAATCTTTTTTGGCTTCTGTTACTTTTGTTTCATCATCTCCATCTATAGCATCTGGGAGTTCTTTTAATATTTTATGATTTTCATTATCTATTATTTCTAAATATGAATCGCTTAATAACTGAAGTGTAAATTGCTGCTTTCCATAATTAATAACTTTATTTCTTTCTACATTAAAACCTAAATTAGGTAGAACTTTATCAAATAAATTATCAATAGGTATATTCAAACATTCTGCTGCCTTTTCAAAAGAGCCTATTGCTGCATTTTTTACTGCTTTATTATTAGAAGTATATATAATATTATTGATTATCATCAATGCAAATTTTTCTCCGTTCATTGCTATTGCTGGTATTATATATGCTGCTAAAGATGATTGAAAGTTTTCCTGCCAATATTCTATTTTATCATATAAATTAACTATCTGACTATAATCAGCATAAATACAATAAGGTAGAATAATATTCTTTTTGCTTTCTTCGCAATTATTATCAGTCCAATATTTATATATGTTCTCAAATGTGTTTCTTATAGAATTCATATCAAATAAATCTATCATTCTGTCTATATCTTTTATTCTATAAGGTTCTTTAAGAAACATATACTCTAAAAGTATATACTTAATAATTTTTACAGGGACTTTAGTGTTCTTATCATTTCTTAAAACTACATCAGATATTAAAGATTCATCTATAAAGTCAATTAAATGTTCATAACTTTCTTCATAATAATCATCAATATACTGATTTATATCATCTAAAGTTTTGAATTTAAATCCTTTTCTTCTATAATTCCATTTTTTTATTATCTTTTTCAATTCAAACTGCACATCTTCTCTATAGGCATGTATACTGTTTTCAACATAAGCTCTGGAATTGTATTCATCTTCTTCTATCAGATTTAAAGCACAGTTTATTATCTCTTTATTTTTCAAATGCAGTACATAGCAAATTGCAGAATAGTTTGTGAATCCTGCTTTGTCTTTTTTGTATAGAAGTTCCAAGAAATCTATTAGAGCATAACTTTTATATGAAGCTGCTTTTAAAAAAGTTTTGTCATGGAACATTTCTACTGTATAATCAGCATTTTTAGTAATTAGTTTTAATATATATTTTGTGCTGAAAATATAAATAGGGTAGGTGTATAGATATGTTATTATTAAATCTTTCAAATCTAAATCATACCCTTGTAAATAATCAAGTATCTCTTTTAATTTAATATCATAGAATTCTTTTCTGTCTTTAATCATCAATGGTATGGCTAAATTATAAGGCAATGATTTAAGTAAAGCACGTACAATTTTTCTTGCCTTTTCATTATAATCATACATAAGAACTACGATTTTTGTTGTAAATATTAATTCATTGCTGAGATTAACAGACAAATCATATTTATCTATATTTTCATTTTCTAACAATTCAAATATATTATCAGATTTGATATCATATATTTTTTCTAATTCTTTTTTTATGTTTCCTATGAAATAATCTATGCTGTTATCAAGAACTGCAGCATCAGCATTATCATCTTTAGCATTCAAAAGAACACAATTTAAAACTGATTTCATTTCTATAATGTATGGTATTTCAACTTTTTTTAATATATCATAAAGTTTATAAAATGATTCTTTATCTTTGCTGTATAAGTTTTTTATTCCTTCAAATATTTTATTTGAATTAATTGATAAATTTGTATCCAAATATTTTATGAGAAAGATGAAATATTTTGGTATATTAAAATCTACAAGATCATGTATAAAATCATCAAAACTTTTATTTTTAAATTTTTCACTATAATTCTTTCTGGTTAGGAAAAATAATTTTATCATATATGCTAAGCTGATAAATAAATTAACATTTTCACTAAGCATATTATTATCTATTAATTCTCTGAATCTTTTTGATATATTATCATCTATATTTACAATGATAAAAAGGGAAATTATAGAATCCAAATAATTTATTTTTTTCGAATATTCCAATATAGCAGATATTTTACTATAATCTCCAAAATATATCTTTATAGTTAAAGCCATTAAAGGTATTAATATATTATCTCCATATTCATTTATAATATCATCTATATTTGATGAGCATATATTTTCCATATATTCATTAGTTTCTTTTGGGAAATATTTCTCAGCATAATAATAATAAATGAGTATATTAATTTTGGCATTCATTATTTCATTTGAAATAGGATTTACATTGTATGAATATTTTTTATAATCTCTGTTCCAATCATTTATTTTTTTTATAGATATACATTTTAAGAATGCATCTTTTATATTCATACCTGATATTATATTAATGATAAGCATTTCAAAGATATATATGTTTTCTATTTTTTGCATAGATATAACTTTAAACAGTCTAATTAAACTTTCATTTTGCTTATCATTGGCATATAGCTCTAATAGATTTGAATATATTGAACGATTATTTGAAATAGTCAGGTTTGTTTCTTCTGTATCGAAATTTATATTATCATTTTCATTATTGACATATTTTTTTATATCATCTTTATACGGATGATTTTTAAAAATATCATCTATATAACTCTCTGTAATACTCATAAGAAATAACCCTAAAAATATAATAGATACTATACCATATTTTGAAAAAAAAATGAATAATAAAACTATAATAAATTAGTCTATTATAAATACAACTTTACAATTTTTTATAGCATTTTTAAGATTAGGGCTGCTCATAATTATACTTGCATCCTCATTTCCTATAACTAAATCGCTTGAAAGTCTTCCTCTTGATCTCCATGCTACAATGTTATAAGGTTTTTTTCCTATTGTATTTGTCATATTTTGATTAGTAAGGAAAGAATTTGTAGAATATGTAATATATCCATTTGTAGAAGCAATGTCTTTATTTATATAAGCTAAACTATATATTTCATTACCATCTTCATCATATACTGTAGGAAATAATGAAGGCATAAAACCTATATTTCTTGCATCTATAACAAGGCTGTCATAATCTGTACCTGCATCAAAATATGTTACTATAGGTTCAGTTTTATATATATGTATATTATTTATTAAATCTGACATAAGATTATTTGTTATTATATCTAATGCCATAAGTACTTTAACGCTTGTTCTTGTAGGATATGATATACCTACTAATCTAGCATTATTTATAGAATTTACTACTTTTTCTTTCAATAATCTATTTTCTTCTATTATACTGTATATATTATCTTCACTATCTATAGGTATATTTCCTAATGTGTCGTATAAAGTTTTCATAGTTTCTTCTTCAGCCTGCTGCTGTAATATTAATAATGCTTCAGGGTGTAAGCGAGTATCTGTAACAAAATCGGCTGTTGCATCTGCATATATCGTATATGTAGTATAGTCAACTCTTCCTTCACCTATATTAACTAATATATTATTATTAGTTAAAGATAGATATTGAGGAAAAAGAAGCATATTTATAGTAATAAATAGTAAAATAACCTTGATATTCATATAAACTCCAATATACTGTAAATATTCTCGGTTTATAAAAAAAATACTTAAAGGTATTTTTTATAACTTATCTCCTTTTTTCTAACTTTTGCAGATAATTTGATACATTTATATAGCCGTTATATTTCATAACTTCATAAGGCTTTAAACCTATTGAGTTAACATCAGTATAATTCATATCATTATAAATAAGATACCTTGCTATATCTATTTTTGTGGCATAAAACATAGCATTCTGACCCCAATCATCTTTTTCATTAATATCAACTTGTAAATCTTCAACTAAATACTTTATTAATAAAAGATGTTCATTTTCAACGGCATACATAAGAATAGTTTTTCCTAATATATCTTTTTTATTAATATCAGCACCGCTTTTTATAAGAAGTTTTACTGAATATAAATCTCCATATTCGCATGCATAATGTAGGGCTGTTTTACCATTGTTATCAGCTGTATTTACATCAGCATTGTTATTAATAAGAAGATTCATTATATATGGATAATGTGCGGAAAGTATTAAAGCATTTTCTCCGTTAGCATTAGTGATAGATATATCAGCTTTTTTTTCTACTAAATAATCAGCCAAATCGTAGTATCCTATAGCTACAGCTTCCATGAGAAGAGTATTACCGTTTTTATTTACAGCATTTATATCTCCATTATTATCCAAATATTTATTTATTCTTTCTATAATATCAGATAATTCATTTTTATGATTTATATAATCAAATATAGTTGGCTTTTTTGGAATATTGGAATACTCTATATCTTCATAAGTTTGATAATCTGCTGCATCTATTATATTGTCGAATGAATTAGGCATTAGACATTGGCATATTATTAACATTAAAATAAAATATTTCTTCAATAGCGACTCCTATTAATAAAAATTATTTTAATTATTTTCTATCTTTTCTAATTCACTTAGCATAAACTCCAAATCGGCTATAACTTTATCTTCCTCTTTTTGATTCCTTAAAATATAGGCAGGGTGATAAGTTGCTATTACAGGCACATCTTTTCCATTATTATTGTAGTAATGCACTTTATTTCTAGCTTTTCCAAAAGGTGTTTTCAAATCAAAATCTATTAAATTACCGAATCCATGACGCCCTAATGCACATATTATTTTAGGATTAAGTATTTTTAACTGATTTACAAAATAATCTCTGCAATTAGCTTTTTCTTCAGGTAAAGGATCTCTGTTTTCAGGAGGACGGCATTTCAAAGCATTCATAATATAGTATTTTTTATTATTGATATTCATTCTTTCAATCCATTTATCCAATAATTTTCCGCCTCTTCCTACAAATGGAAGCCCTTGTTTATCCTCGTCAGCTCCAGGTGCTTCTCCGACAAATACTATATCAGGTTCTTCATCTCCTCTTCCAAATACAACATTTAATCTGCTATTACATAAAGCCTCACATTTCATGCATTTTTCTACTTCACTGTATATCTTTTTTAATTCTTCATTCTTTATTTCTTTCATTAATTCAATACCTTCATCTTTAATATCTTTTTCTTCTTTTTTTACTACTTTCACTGCTTTTTTTGGATTTCTTAATATTATTTTTTTATTATGCTGAGAGCAAACTACATTTGAGAATTTTATTTTATTCTGCTGTAAAAAATAGCTTTCTATTTTATTCATATTAATAAATCCTAAATATCATTTTTAAAACATTATTTGTATTATACAATAAAATGGAATTTATTAAAAATTTTTTATTTATTAATTAACTTATAAACTGATTATGTAGATATGACTAAAGATTTTTTATTCTTAATAATTTTATGAATTTCTATATTAGACTTCAAATTTAACTATGCATATTGCCCAATAGATAGTATAAAAAATATTATGTATTTTTTATTTTTATTATAGGTTTTCTATTTCTTATTTATATTCATAAAAAAATTATTCGCTCGCTCTGCGTACCTTCGGTAAAGGCTATGCTAAATAAATTTAGCATACGCTCATAATTTTTTATATAAAAGAATTTTACCCAAGAAATAAACTCTTTATGTAATTCATCTGTATTACTAATATTTTTTAAATTGAATTTAGGTAATTCTAGGCACAGCCCACCTTCGGTGCAAAATGTAATTGACAATGGTCTGTAAGAATTTTATTATTAGTTAATTCTTTTAAAACATAGCAACTATGAACTTTATCTTCATCTGTAAGAATAAAGTTTGTAATATTTATACTAACAGTTACTTTTAATTCATCATAAAATGAACCTCTGTTTAAACTGCTGCTGTAATTATAAGCCCAGTAATATAGAGTTCTTTTTATAAAATCTTCATTTCCTCTAGCTTGTATTTCTATTAAAACCGTTATTCCTGTTTCTGTAGTAGCTTTTATATCAACAATACTTTCTTTTTCATCATAATTTTCTGCTATGTTAAGGCGACTGCCCGCCTTCGGCGACGGGTTTAAAATCTCAATTTTATTAAAAGTTTCAAAGTTTAAATCTTTAAATACTGCATTAATGAAATTCAAAGCTAT
>CASEHG010000191.1 GCA_949287565.1 uncultured Brachyspira sp. | reverse complement strand
TTATCTATTATATAAATACATCATAGCAGTAAGCACGGAACCGCCTAAATTTCTAGCCTTATCAGAAATAGTAAAGCAATTATCATATTCAGATTTTCTAGGATCAATATCAGCTATTTTCAAACCCTTATGAACTTTAAAACCATCTCTTATAATTCCTCTCAAAAGTCCGTCAAAACTAGCAAGTACTTCTATTTTTTCATTGTTGTTATTTATATATGCTATAACTTCTTTTTCTTTGACAAAGTCGCCTATGTTTTTTACGTTTTCAATAATGCCGTCAGAACTTGCATGTATTACTCTTTCAGCTTCTTTACCGCCTATATTACCGGGAATTCCTGTATTAGGTATGGCTTCACCTTCTAAATACATTCTTCCAAGATTATGACCTCGCATAGTTTCTATAACAATATCACAGTCTTTTCCTGCAGTAAAACCTGGACCTAATGCTATAGTATATTTAGCCATAGATTTATTAGTACCAAGATTTTTTTTAGCAATTATAGCATCAATTAAAAATGTTGGTTTTATATTTTTTAGTATATCACAATTAGGATCTATAAGAATAGGAATCTTTTTATAATCTTTATTTGCAATTATATTAAGAGCTTCTTCATAGCTTTTTACCAATACAGATTCAATATCCTCAACTTTACTTTCACCATCATAAACTGCTTCGGATAATGCAACCCTTCTTCTAATAGAAGAGGGGTATTGTGTTTCCAATACAATAACTTTGAAATGAGCCTTATATAAGGAATACACAATACCTGTAGCTAAATCACCAGCTCCTCTTACAATTACAAGTTCATCATTAAATAAACTCATAATAAATAAAATAAATTATCTTGAATAAGGAGTATTTTTAAGTGGCAGTTCTGTTTGGAACTCACCGTTAAACTTATAATAAGCTAAAGCAACAGCAGGAGCAGTAGGTATACTAGAAATCTCTCCTATACCAGTAGCACCGTAACCATAAGGAACACCAGGTTTTTCTATGATAATAGATTCAACATCTGGAGTTTTATCAGCTCTGAATAATCCTAAAGTACCGAATTTAACTTTAGGAACACAATCTTCAAGCGGGAATTTTTCTGTCAAAGCATAACCTAAAGACATAACAACACCGCCTTCAATTTGTCCTTCCAAAGCTATAGGGTTAATAGCCTTTCCTATATCATGAGCAGCAACTATTTTATTTATAGTACCGTCATCATTAAGTATACATACTTGTGTAGCATAACTATATGCAACGTGAGAAACAGGGTGAGGTTTATCAACTCCCATTTTATCTGTAATAGTTAACCATTCGCCGTAATATTCTTTTCCTTCTAAATCTTTTAATGTTTTACCAGCTAAATCTTTCTTAAGATCCTCACAAGCTCTCTTACAAGCCTCACCTGTAATAAGTGTTTGTCTTGAACCTGAAGTAGTACCGGAGTCAGGAGAAGTTGCAGTATTAGGCTGATGAACTATTATCTCATCATCATTCAAATCAAGAGTTTCTCCAGCTATTTGATAAAGTACAGTAGCAATACCCTGTCCTATACAAGAAGCAGCAGAGTATACATTAACTTTTCCATCTTTTACTACCAAACGAACTCTTCCTGTGTCAGGCAAACCAACACCTACACCAGAGTTTTTCAAAGAACAAGCTATACCAACATTTTTATTATTATAATAAATGTCTTTAACAGCTTCTAATGTTTCAACAAGTCCTGTAGCCTCATCAGCTATTTGATAGTTAGGAAGCACTTGACCAGGACGTATAGCATTTCTATATCTTATTTCCCAAGGATCTAAACCGCACATTTCAGCAAGCAAGTTTATATTCATTTCTGTAGCAAAACAAGACTGAGGTACGCCGAATCCTCTGAATGGTCCAGTTGGAGGGTTATTAGTATAGAAAGATTTACCCTCTATATCTATAACTTGATAATTATAAGGACCAGCAGCATGTGTACAAGCTCTTTGAAGTACAGGGCCTGATAATGAAGCATAAGCACCGGCATCTGTAATTAAAGTAGCTTTCATAGCTGTAAGTATACCGTTTTCATCACAAGCAGTAGTCATATCTATGCTCATAGGGTGACGTTTTGGGTGCCAGTTAATACTTTCTTGTCTTGTAAGTTTGAATTTAACAGGTTTTTTTGTTCTATATGCCATTATAGCTGCATAATGCTGAACACTCATATCCTCCTTACCACCAAATCCGCCGCCTACATATTTATTTTCTACTACAACTTTTTCTGCATCTATACCTAAAGCCAAAGCAACCTCTTTTTTAGTATCATAAACACTTTGGTCGCTTGAATATACAAATATTCCATCTTCATTGAAAGGCATAGCAACAGCAACTTCTGCTTCCATAAATGCATGCTCTGTCCAAGGAAGTTCATAATGTTTTGTAACTTTATATTTAGATTTAGCTATTACTTCATCAGCATTACCTTTAACTAATCTTTCATGAGTAAGTAAATTGCTTTCTCTTTCTTCATGAACTAAAGGAGCACCCTCTTTCATAGCTCCCTGAGGATTTCTTACTAATGGTAATTCTTCATATTCTATTTTTACTAAATCTCTAGCTTTTTTAGCAGTAGCTTCATCTTCAGCAACGATTAAAGCTAAACCGTCAGCAATAAATCTTGTAGTTTCACCTTCACCGATAAGTACATCCCAGTCATGGAAAATATGTCCTATTTTCTTAGCACCAGGTAAATCTTTAGCAGTTATTACATCAACTACACCTTTTAAAGCTTTTGCTTCGCTAATATCTATTTTTAATATCTTAGCTCTTGGATATTTAGTTCTTACAGCAACACCATGAAGCATACCTTCTAATTCTATATCATCACAGTATTCGCCAATACCTAAAGCTTTTTCTTTAGCATCTACTCTAGCAATATTTCTATCGCCTAATTTTACTTTACCTTTGTATTCTTTTACATCAATATTTTCTCTAATCATTTTAGCAGCTAATTCTATAGCATCAATGATTTTTTTGTATCCTGTACATCTGCAAATATTATTTTTAATAGCAGCAACAATTTCAAGTCTTGTAGGATTAGGATTTTTATCTATTAATCCTTTAGCACATATAACCATACCAGGTATACAGAATCCGCATTGAACTGCCCCTGCAACTGCAAAAGCATGAGCATAAACATCTTTTTCTCTTTGAGTAAATCCCTCTATAGTTTGTACGCTTTTACCCTGCAATCTTCCTATAGTTTGTATACATGCTTTAGTAGGTTTTCCATCTATCAAAACAGTACAAGTTCCGCAAGCACCTTCAGAACATCCGTCTTTAACTGATTTACATTTACAGTCATTCCTAAGAACATCCATTAACTTTCTGTCTGAGTCAAAGCTCATCTCTTTACCATTAATGATAATCTTGGCAATCTCGCCCATGTATTCCTCCTTATATATTAAAATCAAATAAACATAACAAGGGAAAGATACTTACCTCTCCTTTGCTATGTTATACAATAATCAATATAAAGTCAATTATTTTAATATTAAATACTTATAGTTATTAAATACGGCATCAACTATAGTGTAAACACCATTGTTTTTTCCGCCAACTTTATAAGATTCTTCTTTACCGTCAATTCTAAGTTTAGCATTTCCCTCTTTATCCAAGAATAAGAAACCATCATTTTTAGAATTTTTCATATCATCTTCAGTAGCAAACAATGTAAATTTATCTTTATAAGGAGCAGAACTATAAGGACAGAATGTTTCACAGTTACCGCATTCATTACACATATAATCAACGTGTATGATTTGTGATATTTTAGCATGTCCTGCAACTTTTATAGATACATTAGCTCTGTTAGGACAAACTTCAGTACAGCTTTCACAGATATAATCACAGCTTAAACATCTAGTAGCTTCAGGATCTTTTGATACTTCTTTCAAATTACCTTTTTTACTATAAGATATTTCTTCAGTAGAAACAGAAGGCAAATCAGGAGCAACTGCTTTTCCTAATATAGCTTCAGCAACAACTTTAGCATCTCTTATAGCTTCAACTATAGTAGCAGCACCATATAAACCATCACCAGCAACATAAACATTTTTGATAGATGATTCATTAGCAGCAGAACATTTTGGCTTGCCTTTATCATCAACATCTATACCATTAGATTTGTAGAAGTCAGATTCAATTTGCTCACCAATAGAAGCTATAACACTGCTAGCAGGTACTTCTACTGTTTCGCTAGTTTCAACAACATTTCTTCTGCCTTTTTCATCATAGTCAGATAATTCCATTTTCTTACAAAGAAGTTTACCATTTTCTACTTTAACAGGTGCAAGTAATTCCATAAACTCAACACCATCTTCTAAAGCCTCTTTAAGTTCTTCTTCTAAAGCAGGCATATATCTCTTAGTTCTTCTATAAACTAATTTAACATTTTTAACGCCTTTATTTTTCTTAGCAGCACGAGCAGCATCCATAGCAGTGTTACCGCCTCCGATTACTACTACATCTTCTCCTAAAGCAACGTTTCCATTAGTTTTATTGAACTCTTCTAAGAATTTAAGAGCGTTCATAGATTCGCCGGCTTCAAGTTTTAAAGGCATATTTTTATGAGCACCTATACAAACAACAGTGTAATCATAATTTTTAGCAAATTCTTTTATATCTTTAATTTCTTTGCCTAATTCAAATTTAACACCCATTTGCTTACATAAGCTAACATCATTTCCAATCTCTTCAGCACTTATTCTGAAGCTAGGTATAATATTAGCAACTACACCGCCAGCTTTTTCTCTCTTATCGAATACTGTAACATCAACACCAGCACGAGCCAAGAAGAATGCAGCAGAAAGTCCAGCAGGACCAGCACCTATTATACCAGCTTTTTTACCTATAGAAGCAGCAGGTTTTAAAGTGCCTATTACTTTACTATATCCAGCTTTAGCAGCTTCTAATTTGCAAGCTCTGATGCTTACAGGCTCTTCATAGAATTGTCTAGTACATTTATCCATACAAGTATGAGGACATAATATACCTGTAGCAAATGGAAGAGCGTTTTTCTCTATAATAACTTTGAAAGACTCTTCATATTTTCCTTCAGAATTAAGTCTTATATAAGTAGTAAGGTCTTGATGAATAGGACAAGTTTCCATACAAGGAGCTATATAACAATCAATCAAAGGTACTTTTTTATTAACTTTTCTGCTAGCAAGAGGCTTAACAGGTTTAATATGATGTTTACTTTTTTTGCTCCATTCAATGATTTTTTCAGTTTTAGCTACATCTACTTTAGTAAATGCTTTTGGTTCTTTAAGGTTTTTAGCTATTTGCTCGCCTCTTTGATAACCGCCTGATTTTAAGAAAGTAGTAGCCATAGTTACAGGCCAAATTCCTGCATCTATAACATCATTAATATTGAAATAATCACATCCGCCTGAATATGAAATTCTCAATTTTCCGTCAAAATCTTTACTCAATCTTGAAGCAACTGTCATAGAAAGTGGGAATAAAGATTTACCAGACATGTACATTTCTTCAGATGGTAATTCTTTTTGTTTAACATCTACAGGGAATGTATTAGTGATTTTTACTCCGAATAAAAGAGAATTATCAGAAGCTAGTTTCTGAAGTCTTTGAAGCATTGGAACTGCATCGCTGTACTGTAAGTCATCTTTAAAATGAAAATCAGTAAATGATATATAATCATAACCCATATCATCTAATGTTTTTCTTGCATATTCATAACCCAAAAGTGTAGGATTGCATTTAACAAAAGTATTTAATTTTTTTTCTGTTATTAAATAAGAAGCTATTTTTTCTATTTCTGTAGGAGGACATCCATGAAGAGTAGATAAAGTAACAGAATTACATACATCAGCATTGATTTTATCTATATCTTCTTTTTTGAAGTTTTGGAATCTGCTGATATTATCAGTTAACCATTGTTTACATTCTTTGAAAATAGGAGTATTAGAAGCATCTTTCATACCTTCAATGAAAGTATCGATTTTTTCAGTTTTAATGCCTTCATAATCATAACCAACAGACATATTGAACTGAAAACCGTCCATATCTCCTAAATCCCATTCTTTAGCAATTACTTTTAAAGCAACCCAAGCCTTAACATATTCATCAAAAGCTTGAGGAACATAAAGTTCTGTAGACCATTCACAGTTATAACATTCATCATTAGCTGTGATACAAGGTTTAGCAACACATTTGCTTAATTCTTCTCCGTCCATTTTCTGAACAGTTTTAAGTTCAAAGAATCTGCTTCCTGTATAATAAGCAGCAACTATATTTTGAGCTAATTGAGTATGAGGTCCTGCAGCAGGTCCTATAGGAGTTTCTAATTTTCTTCCAAAAATTTCGTAATATTTAGCTTTATCAGCTTTAAACGCTCTTGAAACACCAAATACTTTACCGGATTTTTTTTCTTCTAGAATCCAGTTCATAAGGTTTCCAAAAGGTATGGGTGTCATTACATCACTCATTATAATTCCTCCAATTAATTTTACTGTAATTTATTAAAATACCAAAAAAAATTCTATATAAAAAATCAATTTTATATAGAATTTCATGATATTATTTTTTATTTATTAATTTGCTTCCAAAGCTTATCAGCTTCTTCTCTTATCTTAGCATAAGCAGCTTCTTCATCAATCTTAGTGAGTTTTCTATCTCTCATCAATACTTCACCATTACAAACAGTAGTATTAACATGTCCGCCATTCATACCGAATAATATATGTCCATTGATATTTTTATCACTTAATTCTGTATAGTTTTTATAATCTACAATGATAACATCAGCAGCAGCTCCCTCTTTAAGTACGCCAAGCGGAGTATCGAAATAACGATTAGCCATTTTAGCATTATTTTCAAATAACATTGTAGGTATTTCGCCCCAAGCAGCATTTGGATCGCAAAGGCTATGTTTATGAAGCACATTAGCAACTTTGTATGATTCTGTCATATCATGAGTATATCCATCAGTACCCAAACCTGTTAATATGCCTTTTTTCATTAATTCCATTGTAGGAGGACAGCCGCAAGCATTACCCATATTAGATTCAGGGTTATGAGAAGTCATAGTATCTGTTTCTTTGATTAAATCCATTTCATGAGGATTAATATATATACAGTGTACAAGTATAGTTTTAGGACCTAAAACTTTGAAATCATAAAGTCTGTCAACTATTCTTTTACCATGTTCTTTCAAACAAGCATGTAAATCTTCTATACCTTCAGCAACGTGAATATGGCAGCCTATACCTTCAGGTAAATCTTTCATACAAGCTTCCATAGTTTTATCAGAAATAGTGAAAGAAGCATGCATTCCCATCATACCTTTAATCATATCAGTTTTATCAGCCATAGCATGTTTAATAAAATCAAGGTTTTCTTTAACTGAAGCTTTTGATTTAGCCTCTCCATCTCTATCAGAAACTTCATAACATAAACAAGAACGAACACCCATAGTTTTAGCAGCTTCTTCTATAGCGAATAAAGAACCTTCAATATGACCGAAACTAGCATGGTGGTCAAATACAGTAGTAACACCGCTTTTAATAGATTCAATATAAGTAGCCATAGCACTTTGTTTAGTTTGTTCTAAAGTAAGGTTTCTATCTATAGTCCACCACATACCGTCTAATATTTCTAAAAAGCCTTTAGGATTATAACCGTTAATGCTGAAACCTCTAGCCATAGCAGAGTAAATATGTTCATGTACATTTATGAAAGCCGGCATAATAATGCTTCCTTTAGCATCTATATACTCAGCATCTTTATATTTTGCTTTCAAATCTGAAGTTTTTCCAACTTCTTTAATTAATCTTCCATCACAAAGAACTGCACCATCTTCAATAAATGGCTTAGCAGGATCTCTAGTAATTAATTTTCCCCCACCTATTAATAACATAAGCTGCCTCCTAAATTTATATTCGAGTAATTATTTATATACATTTTAATAGGATATTAAAAAAAGCACATTTGTCAACGAATTTTCAAAAAAAATTTAGATTTTTTCTTGAAAATCTAAAAAAAAATTAGTATACTATAAGCATATTAATTAAGCATTATAAAATATTTTGGAATATTTATGAGTTCTAATATAATACTTGAAACATTAATAAGCGTTGCTCATGGTATAGCAAGACAGTTCGGAAATAATTGTGAAGTTTGTTTACATGAACTAAAAGAAGATGACTTAGAACATACAATTATTTTTATTATTAATGGAGGTATAACAGGAAGACAAGCAGGAGAAAGTGCCTCTAATATCGTTATAAACACTATAGAAAAGCTAAAAAAAGGAGAACCAATAGTTGACCATTTATCATATCTTACAAAAGCATCAAATGGAAAAATATTGAAATCTTCAACAGTTTTTATAAAAGATATGAATGGTAAATACAAATATATACTATCCATAAACTTCGATATAACTAATTTTTTACCATTTAAAAGCGATTTGGATACATTACTACAAACTGAAAATAAATCTAAGTTAGAAGAAATACCTAATAGTGCTCAGGAACTTATGGAAAAATTAATCATAAGAAGTGAAGAATTGGTAGGAAAGCCTGCTTCTATAATGAATAAAGATGAAAAAATAAAGGCTATAAAATTTTTAAATGACTCCGGAGTATTTTTGATAACTAAATCCGGAGATAAGGTATCTAATCATTTTGGAATAAGTAAATTCACTCTATATAACTATATAGATTCAAAAAAGGAGGATATAAATGAGTGATCTTAAATGGGCTGAAAATAAAATGCCTAAAACAGAAGATAAAAATTTACCAATTATGTCTATTGAGGAAGTAAAAAAAGCAAAAGCTTTTCACCAAAGTTTCCCTCAATATACAGAAACACCATTAGCAGATTTAAAAGAAATGGCTAAATATTTAGGTTTAGGAACTATAAAAGTAAAAGATGAGTCATATAGATTTGGTCTTAATGCTTTTAAAGTATTAGGCGGTTCTTACTCTATGGCTAGATATATAGCTCAGAAAATGGGAAAAGATGTAAGCGAATTCCCTTATGATGTATTAACTTCAAAAAAATTAAAAGATGAATTCGGTCAAGCTACATTCTTCTCAGCTACAGACGGTAACCATGGTAGAGGTGTTGCTTGGGCTGCTAACAAATTAGGACAAAAATCAGTAATTTTTATGCCTAAAGGTTCAACAGAAACTAGATTAAAAAACATTCAGGCTGAAGGCGCTACAGCTACAATAGAAGAATTCAACTATGATGAATGCGTTAGAAAAGCTGCTGCTGAAGCTGCTAAAGTTCAAAACGGCGTAGTTGTTCAGGACACTGCTTGGGAAGGATATGAAGAAATACCTGCTTGGATTATGCAAGGTTACGGTACTATGGCTTTAGAGGCTGATGAACAATTCGGTGAAAGACCTACACATGTATTCGTACAGGCTGGTGTTGGTTCTTTAGCTGGTGCTATGGTTGGATATTTCTCTAACAAATATAAAGATAATCCTCCTGTAATGGTAGTAGTAGAAGCTGATGCTGCTGCTTGTTTATACAAAGGTGCTGAAGCTGGAGATGGAAAAATAAGAATAGTTGAAGGTGATTTAGACACTATTATGGCTGGACTTGCTTGCGGTGAACCTAATATCACTTCTTGGGATATACTTAAAAACCATGCTGATTGTTTCATAGCTGCTCAGGACATAGTTGCTGCTAGAGGTATGAGAATGTTGTCTGCTCCATTAAAAGGAGATCCTCAAGTAGTATCTGGTGAATCCGGTGCTGCTCCATTCGGTGCTTTAGCTACTATAATGCTTAATGATGAATATGCTGAATTAAGAAAAAAATTAAAACTTGATTCTAATTCTAAAGTATTATTATTCAGCACAGAAGGTGATACTGATCCTGAAAGATGGAAAAATATCATTTGGGAAGCTAAAGAAAGATAATTATAAAAGTAAGAAAGAAATAAAAAATAAATTATAAATTTTTAGGAGAATAAAAACAATGAGTGCTATTTCAAAAGAACAATTTGAACAAATAAAAGCAAAAGCTGAAGGCTATAAAGCTGATATGACTAAGTTCTTAAGAGATTTAATTAGAATTCCTAGTGAATCTTGTGAAGAAAAAGGTGTAATCGAAAGAATAGCTGAAGAAATGAAAAAAGTAGGATTTGACAAAGTTGATATCGATCCTATGGGTAACGTTTTAGGATATATGGGTACAGGTAAAACTTTAATAGGTATCGATGCTCATATAGATACAGTTGGTATAGGAAACAAAGATAACTGGAATTTTGACCCTTATGAAGGTTATGAAAATGATGTAGAAATCGGAGGAAGAGGAACTTCTGACCAAGAAGGCGGTATCGTTTCTGGTGTTTATGGTGCTAAAATAATGAAAGATTTAGGTCTTTTAAATGACAAATATCAAGTAGTTGTTGTTGGTACTGTACAAGAAGAAGACTGCGATGGTTTATGCTGGGAATACATCTGTAAAGAAAGCAAAATTAAACCTGAATTCGTAATTTCTACTGAACCTACTGACGGCGGTATCTACAGAGGTCAAAGAGGAAGAATGGAAATAAGAGTAGATGTTAAAGGTATTTCTTGTCACGGTTCTGCTCCAGAAAGAGGAGATAACGCTATTTACAAAATGGCTGACATACTTCAAGACATCAGAAGCCTTAACGAAAACGATGCTAAAGATTCTACAGAAATCAAAGGCTTAGTAAAAATGTTAGAAGAAAAATACAATCCTCAATACAAAGAAGCTAACTTCTTAGGAAGAGGTACTGTAACAGTTTCTCAAATTTTCTATACTTCTCCAAGCAGATGTGCTGTAGCTGACTCTTGTTCTATTTCTTTAGACAGAAGAATGACAGCTGGCGAAACTTGGGAAAGCTGCTTAGAAGAAATTAGAAACCTTCCTAACGTTAAAAAATATGGTGCTGAAGTATCTATGTATAACTATGACAGACCTTCTTGGACTAACTTAGTTTATCCAATAGAATGTTACTTCCCTACTTGGGTAATACCTGAAGACCATGTTGTTACTAAAACTTTAGAAGAAGCTTATAAAGGCTTATTCGGTACTGAAAGATTAGGACCTACTCCAGAAATAGATAAAGAAAGAAAAGCTCGTCCGCTTACTGATAAATGGACATTCTCTACTAATGGCGTATCTATTATGGGAAGAAACGGAATACCTTGTATAGGTTTCGGACCTGGTGCTGAAGCTCAAGCACATGCTCCTAATGAAAAAACTTGGAAACAAGATTTAGTAAACTGCGCTGCTTTATATGCTGCTGTACCTACTATCTATTGTGCAAATAAATAATTTGTTATATAATAAAAAATTAAAATAAATAAAAAAAGGATGAAAAAATATGGGTATACAAAAATACATTTCAAAACTCGATAGCCTTGAATTCGGCAAAATGTATCAAAATGATTTCTTTTTAACTTGGGACAAAACTTTTGATGAATTACAAGCAGTTTGGACTGTTGCTGATGCTTTAAGATTCTTAAGAGAAAGCAACATTTCTACTAAAGTATTTGATTCTGGTTTAGGTATCTCTTTATTCAGAGATAATTCTACTAGAACTCGTTTCTCTTTCGCTTCTGCTTGTAACCTTTTAGGTTTAGAAGTACAAGACTTAGACGAAGGTAAAAGCCAAATAGCTCATGGTGAAACAGTTAGAGAAACTGCTAACATGGTATCTTTCATGGCTGATGTTATTGGTATCAGAGATGATATGTACATCGGTAAAGGTCACGAATATATGAAAGAAGTTTCTGAATCTGTAAAACAAGGTTATAATGACGGTATATTAGAGCAAAGACCTACTTTAGTTAACTTACAGTGTGACAGAGACCATCCAACTCAAATGATGGCTGACTCTTTACACTTCATCCATGAATTAGGCGGATTAGAAAACTTAAAAGGTAAAAAAGTTGCTATGACTTGGGCTTATTCACCTTCTTACGGTAAACCTCTTTCTGTACCTCAAGGTGCTGCTGGTTTATTCACTAGATTAGGTATGGATGTTGCTTTAGCTTATCCAAAAGGTTATGAACTTATGCCTGAAGTTGAAGCTATTGCTAAGAAAAATGCTGAAGCTGCTGGTGTTAAATTAACTATCACTAACAATATGGACGAAGCATTTGAAGATGCTGATGTTGTTTATCCTAAATCTTGGGCTCCTTTTGCTGCTATGCAGGAAAGAACTGACCTTTATGGTAAAGGTGACACTGACGGTATCAAAGCTCTTGAAAAAAGATTATTAGAGCAAAATGCTAATTATAAAGATTGGTGCTGTACTGAAGAAAAAATGAAAAAAACTAAAGACGGAAAAGCTTTATACTTACACTGCTTACCTGCTGATATTAATGATGTTAGCTGTAAAGATGGTGAAGTTGAAGCTTCAGTATTTGACAGATACAGAGTACCTCTTTACAAACAAGCTAGTTACAAACCATATGTTATAGCTGCTATGATCTTCTTATCTAAGTTCAGAGATCCTCAAGCTGTATTAAGCAAATTAGCTTCTGATAAAAAACAAAGAATATTTGGATAATTAAAACTAAATAGATGGTAAGTATCTATAATATATATAGTACTTACCATTTTATATCTATTATATTGTGAAAAAAAGCACTTTTTACAATATAAAAAGAATTTAATTTTTGATTTAGGATATTAAAATATGGAAAATAAGAAAAGAATTGTTATTGCTTTGGGAGGTAATGCTTTAGGTGATACTCTCGCTGAGCAAATGGAAGCTGTAAAAATTACTGCTAAAAATATAGTAGATTTAGTAGAAAGCGGATGCGAAGTAATTGTAGCTCATGGTAATGGTCCTCAAGTTGGATTCATTAACAATGCTATGAATGAATATACTAACAATCATAATACTGGAAATCCTATACCTTTATCAGTATGTGTTGCTATGAGTCAGGCTTATATTGGTTATGATTTACAGAATGCTATTATGGAAGAATTCTCTAATAGAAATATTACTGTTCCGCCTATAGCTACATTAATTACACAAGTAGTAGTTGATGAAAATGATCCTGCTTTCAAAAACCCTACTAAACCTATAGGTCAGTTTATGACTAAGGAAGAAGGTGAAGCAAAAGCTAAAGAATTAGGCTGGATAGTAAAAGAAGATGCAGGAAGAGGATACAGAAGAGTTGTTGCTTCTCCTAAACCTGTTGCTATAGCTGAAAGTACTGCAATCAATGCTATGCTTAATGAAAAAGCATTAGTAATTTGCTGCGGCGGCGGCGGAATACCTGTAATAAGAATAGGTAATCATTTAAAAGGTATGGCTGCTGTTATAGATAAAGACTTTGCTGCTTCTGTACTTGCTAAAGAACTTAATGCTGATATGCTTATCATCTTAACTGCTGTAGAAAAAGTTGCTGTTAACTTCGGAAAACCTGATGTTAAATGGCTTGATTCTATGACTATAGCAGAAGCTAAAAAACATTGCGATGATGGTCAGTTTGCTCCTGGTTCTATGCTTCCAAAAGTACAGGCTTGTATGCAGTTTGTTGAAGCTACTGGAAAAGAAGCTATGATAACATTATTAGAAAAAGCTAAAGATGCTATCAATGGAAAAACTGGTACTAGAGTAGTAAAATAATTTTTAGTAGTATATAAATGAACTAGATATTTATATAAATTATAAATTATCTAGTTTATTTATAACTTGTCAATATCTATAATATATTAATATTTACTATTGATATATTATAAATATTAACAATATTTAAATTAAATAATAAGTTGAGGGCTATTTTATGGAAACTCTAATTAAAGAATTGAAAAATTCTGTAGCAAGAGTAGATGCTCTTGATAAGATAACAGGAAAAACTAAGTATTTAAACGATATTGATTTTGGAAAAGAAGTCCTGCATGCCAAAATAGTTCATTCTACAAAGGCAAGGGCTAAAATATTAAAAATCAATATTCCTGAACTTCCTGAAGGTTATTCTATAATAGATTATAGAGATGTTCCTGGTAAAAATGCCGCTACTATGATTATATCTGACTGGCGTCCTTTTGCTGATGATAATGTTAGATATATTGGAGAAACAATACTTCTTATTGTAGGTCCTGACAAAAACGTAGTATATGATATAGCCGAAAAAGTTACAATAGAATATGAAGATTTAGAACCTGTATTAAATATAGAAGACTCCAAAAAATTATTAGGCGGTCCTATATATGGAGATGATAATATATTCATTTCATTTAAAGCAGGATATGGCGATGTTGATGAAGCATTCAAAAAAGCTAAAACAATAATAGAAGAAACATATCATACACCATATCAAGAACATTTATATATGGAAGTTAATGGAACTGTAGGTGTTTGGGAAAATGACGGAGTAACTCTATATTCATCTACACAATGTCCGTATTATGTACAAAAAGCTGTTGCTCCTGTTCTTGGTGTTGAAGATTCAAAGGTAAGAGTAATATCACCTACTATAGGCGGAGGATTCGGAGGAAAAGAACATTATCCTGATATACTATCCGCTGCAGTTGCCGTTGCCGTACATAAACTCAAAAAAACAGTTAAACTTATATTAGACAGACAATTTGATTTAGCTTATAGTGTAAAAAGACAGCCTGCTCAAATCACAACTAAAATTGCTCTTGATGAAAATAATAATATCATTGCTCTTGATGTAGTATCAGATATGGATGCTGGTGCTTATGAATCAAGCTCAAGAGTTATTATGCAAAGATGTACTTATACTGCTGCTAATGTATATCATTTTCCTAATGTAAGAGTTTTGGGAAGATTATACTGTACTAATAATGTACCTAGCTGTGCATTTAGAGGATTCGGCGGACCTCAGGCTATATTCGCTATAGAAAGAACTATGGATAATGTAGCCAATAAAATAAATGTTGATCCTATAGAACTTAAAAGAAAATATTTCGTTAAACAAAATGATCCTACAATAACAGGCGGAATATTTCATGATAATATAATAATTCCTAAAATGCTTGATTTAGCTTTAAAAGAATCTGATTATGAAAATAAAGTGAAAAAATATAAAGATGATATGTATAGAGGAATAGGAATTTCCTGCTTTTTGCATGGATGTGCTTTCACAGGAAGCGGAGAAAGAGATATAATCAAAGCTAAATTAAAGTTAAAGAAAAAAGGAAATAAAGTAACAATACTAACATCAAATACAGAAATTGGTCAGGGACTTCATACCACATTCAGAAAAATAGCCGCTTATAATTTGAATATACCATTAGAAAATATAGATATATCTGTATATGATACAAATGTAATTCCAAATACAGGTCCGACTGTTGCTTCACGTTCAGTTATGATAGTAGGATATTTAATACAGGAAGCATGCAAAAAATTAAAAGATAGATGGAATGAATCTGAAGAAATAGAGATAACAGAAGATTATAAACATCCTTCGCATTTGGTTGATTGGGATAGTACTAATTTAAGAGGAGATGCCTACCCTACTTACGGACTTGGAATAAATGTTGTTGAAGTTGAAATTGATAAATTTACATTAGAAGTAAAAATCGTAGGCGTTTGGGCTGTATTTGACTGCGGATATGCTATAGATGAAAAGATAGTTGAAGGTCAGATAAAAGGCGGAGTTGCTCAGGCACTTGGCTGGGGGGCTTTAGAAAACATAGTGAATAAAGACGGAAGATTCTTACAGGTAAAAATGTCTGATTATATGATACCTACTTCTTTAGACTTGCCTGAAATAAAAACATATATTATGGGAGAGCCTTATCAATATGGTCCTTCTGGTGCAAAAGGAATAGGAGAAATTACTTTTGACGGTGCTGCAAGTGCTTATGCATCTGCTATGGAAAATGCTTTGAAACATCATTTTACAAAAATTCCTATTCTGCCTGAAAACATAGCGGAGGTGATATAATGCCTATAAAATTGAAAGTAAATGGAAATGAAGTTATTACAGAATTAGATCCTTTAACTAGATTAATAGATTTTATAAGAGATGAATTAAAACTCACAGGTACTAAAGAAGGATGCGGCGAGGGAGAATGCGGAGCTTGTGCTGTACTTGTGGATGGAAAAGTAGTTAATTCTTGTTTAATACCTATAATTTTATGCGAGGGAAAAGAAATTATAACAATAGAAGGATATTCTGAAACTGAAAGAGGTAAAATAGTAACAAAGGCTTTTATAGATGAAGGAGCTGTTCAATGCGGTTTTTGTACTCCGGGAATGATAATGTCATCTGAAGCTATTTTGAATGATACTAAAGGAAAACCTACAGAGTATGAAGTAAGAAAAGGATTATCTGGCAATCTATGCAGATGCACTGGATATGATCATATAGTAAGTGCAGTATTAAGAGCATCTGATATAGCTTTTAAGGAGGGTAAAAATTTATGGCAGTAACTTTAAAAGCTAAAAACATTAATGAAGCATTAGATTTTAGAGCCTCAAACGATTCTGTGATTTTTGCAGGCGGTACAGATTTAATGGTAGAGCATCTTAGAGGAAGCAATTTAATAGCGAAATTTGATAAGCCTATATTATTTATAAATGATATAGATGAATTAAAAGGTATAAAAGAAGATGAAAATAATATCATTATAGGAGCATTAACTACATTTGATGAAATTATTAAATCAGATTTAACTCCTCAGGTATTGAAAGACAGTGCCTCAGGAATAGCAGGACCTCCTATCAGAAATATTGCCACTATAGGAGGAAATATATGCAATGCCTCCCCTTCTGCCGATAGTTTGCCTTCTTTATATGCAATGGATGCAATTCTAGTATTAAAAAGTAAAAATTCTCAAAGAGAAGTAAAGATAAAAGATTTTATTACAGGAGTAAGTAAAACAATATTAAAAAATGACGAAATACTTACGCATATTATAATACCGAAAAAAGATTATAAATATTCTTTTTATAGAAAAATAGGAACTAGAAAAGCTAATGCATTATCTAAACTTGCAATATGTGCATTAGTTTGCAAAGAAAATGACAAGTACAGATTCAAAATAAGTTTTTGTACATTAGGTATTACAATTACAAGAGATGAAAGTATAGAGGAAAAATATATTGTTTCAGATGTAAAAGAATGGAAAAACAATATCAAATCTATACAAGAAGCATATTCTTCAATTATGAATCCTAGAAACAGTGCTAGGTCAACAGCCTTATATAGGAAGAAATGTGCTTTAAATTTAATTGAATATTTTTTAGATAATATAAATCTATAAAATACAATAAAAAAATTGGAGTTAATTATGAGTACAAATGAAAAAACTCAAGACGTTTTGTTTCAGTACGAAGGTATGCCCAAAATGTCTCAAGCTTTTCCGTTAGCTATTCAGCACGTAGTAGCAATGATAGTTGGTTGTGTTACACCAGCACTTATTGTATCATCTGCTGCAGGTCTTAAAAGCGGAAGTCCAGAGCAGATATTACTAGTTCAATCATCTTTAGTATTTGCTGCTATTTCAACTATTATTATGTTGTTCCCAATACCTATTACAAAAAATTATCACATAGGTGCTAGACTTCCTATGATAATGGGTGTTAGTTTTGCTTATGTATCTACTATGCAGTCTATTGCTAGAGGTCCTGAAGGTACTGGTCTTGGTGTTAGAGGTATAGCTATAATACTTGGAGCTCAAATCATAGGTGGTGTAGTTGCTATAATATTTGGTTTTGCCGTTGATAAAATAAGAAAACTATTCCCTCCTCTAATTGCTGGTACTGTTGTTTTCACTGTTGGTCTTTCTCTATATCCTACAGCTGTTAGATATATGGCCGGCGGAAGTACTTTGTACAAAATAAACGGCGAAGTTGTTCCTTTCGGTTCTTGGCAGTATTGGGCTGTTGCTGGTATAACTCTTACCGCAGTTATTTTCTTCAACCAATTTACTAAAGGATTCTTAAAATTAGCTTCTGTATTATTCGGATTAATAGTAGGATATATAGCTGCTTTCTTCTTTGGTATGATTAACTTTACAAGTGTTGCTAATGCTGGTATTTTCCAAGCTCCTAAACTTATACCTTTTGGAATAGAGTTTGATCCTTCTGCTGCTATTGCTATATCTCTTTTATTTGCTGTTAACTCTGTTCAGGCAATAGGAGACTTCTCTGCTACTACTTCAGGAAGTCCTATAGGAAGAATGCCTACAGACCAAGAATTAAAATGCGGTATCACTGCTTATGGTCTTACTAATATATTATGTTCTGTATTCGGATGTTTACCAACTGCTACTTACAGTCAGAACGTAGGTATAGTTGTTACTACTAAAGTTATTAATAGAATCGTTTTAGGTATAGCTGCTATCATAATATTAATAGCTGGTTTATTCCCTAAATTCTCAGCTTTACTTACTACAATACCTTCTTGTGTATTAGGAGGAGCTACTATAATGGTATTTGCTTCTATTGCTATGACTGGTATTAAATTGGTATTCACTGAAAATATGGGACCTAGAAACACATTAATAGTTGGACTTGCTGTTGCTTTAGGTATGGGTACTGTTCAGGTTGGCGGTGCTTTAGATACTTTCCCTGCTTGGGCTAAAACAGTATTCGGAAGCAGCCCTGTTGTTATAGCTACTTGTGTTGCTATTATACTTAATGTTATTCTTCCTAAAGAAGAAGCTAAAAAATAATTAAAAATATCTTTTAATATACAAAAGCATAAGTTATTTATAACTTATGCTTTTTCTTTTATCAACTTTTTAAACTTTCATTAACTTTTATTGACTAAAATATTTTAAAATAAATCTTCTCTGATATCTATATCTTTTAATTTATTTTCATCTATAGTATAAAAGAAACAATCTTCAATATTCTTTTTTATAATCCTAATTGCACCAAAATCATTTTCTAAACTCAAAATATCATTGATATATTTAGATGAAAAAATAGCAGGATTAGAAGGTCTATCATCTGTAAACATAGCACCTATATTCTTATGGCTATAATAAAAATATTTTAACATATTGAATATATCATTACTTTCTAAAAAAGGCATGTCGCATACAAAAAAAGCAAATGAATCGGCTTGTAGTTTTAATGCCTCATTAATTCCAAGTTTTATAGAAGCACTTATACCTTCATTATGATTATCATTATAAAAAGCATAATAATCTTTATTTTCAAATTTTTTATTTATTATATCATCGTATACGCTTACAACTATTACATCGGTTTCTATATTTTTGAGATTTTCATCTTCTTTAAATAATTTTCTCACATCAGATATTTTATCTATTGTTTTTTCAAATAATGTTTTATTATCAAGAGATTTGAATTTATGAATTAATTTATTTCCATTAAAACGTTCGCTTTTACCAGATGCTAGTATAATAAAAGCTGTTTTTTTATAATCAATATAGTTATTTTCTGTAAAGTCATTTAAATATAGTTTTATATTGCTGCATTTACATCTAAGTTTATTAATATAATATTTATCAGCTATATAATTAATAGTATCTAAATCGACTATTCTTTCAGGCTCTATTTCGTCACATAAATTATATCTGAAACAAACCTCTTTGAATTTTCTTCCTAAACTATGAAGCCCCATAATAACAACTATTTGAGATATTCTGCCATATAAAAAATTTGGTATAACTGGCTCTTCATCACTAGGTATTTTTAAAGAATGATATTTTGCACCGTCTGCCTCTATCAAAACAATGTCAGCATATTTAATTGCATTCTTTAATTGTTCATCTCCTGCATACATTAACTTTTTTTCATTATACTTTTTTCCTAGTACAATAATATTATCATTATCAAAGGAATGATTATTTATATTTTCTGTATAGTTTTCAGGTTTGAATATTTTAGTAGTAGTTGTGATTACTATTTTTTTATCTTTATTATTTTCTGCTATTTTTTTTATATATGAGGTTTTACCTCCGGCACCGCATACAATAATAATTTCAGACATAATTATCCTATAGTTACTTCGCCTGTAGGTAAATCTATTATACCATATTTGCCTTTATTAATAGAACCTATACTCATAAATAAAGTAAGATAACCAACACGTCCTATAAACATTAAAACTATAAGTATTAATTTACTCCATACTGTAACTGTAGGAGTTATGCCAAGAGAAAGCCCTACTGTACTTATTGCTGATACTGCCTCAAACAATATAGGCATCATACTATTTGATTTTTCTATATAAAACATAATAAATGACGCCAATACTGAAATAGTTATTGCAAGGGTAACTATAGCAACGGATTTATTAACTGTATCGTCTTTTATTTTTCTGCCATTAACTACAATATATGGTCTATTAAAAATTGCTGTGATTACTGAAAATATAAATACAAATAAAGTAGTAGTTTTTACTCCTCCTCCTGTACTGTTTGGAGAAGCTCCTACAAACATTAAAAATATAACAACTCCTATAGTAACACTGCTCATAGAATTATAAGCAATAGTTTCAAATCCTGCTGTTCTTGGACTTACACTCTGAAATAAAGAAACTAATATCTTTTCTTTTAATGGCAAATCTTTAAGCGAATTTGAATATTCATTGAAAAATATAAAAGCACTTCCAATTATTATAAGAAGAATACTTGTAAATATTACTATTCTAGCCTGAACATCAAATACATATCTTTGTCCTTTTATCTTATTAACTATAGCTCTGGTAACAGTAAGCATAACAGGATATCCTATACCTCCAAGAGTTATAAGAAGCATAATAGTAACATTAACTACAACATTGGCAGAATATTGGTGAAGATTATCCGTATAAAGAGAGAATCCTGCATTACAAAATGCACTTATAGAGTGAAACACCGAAGAAAATATACGCATTCCTAATCTATCATTAGTATCCATAACAGTAAATAAAGAAACAGCACCTAATAATTCTATCAAAAATGTTGATAAAAAGATCACTTTTATAGTAGATTGTATTATATCTTTATTCTGTGTATTAAACATCTCTAAAGTTCTTACCCTATCCTGAACACTACCCTTACTTATAGAAAATAAAAGCACTATTGCAGATATGGACATAATACCAAGTCCGCCTATTTGAATAAGAGAAATCAATACAATCTGTCCGAATAAAGTAAACTCTTTTGAAATATCTATAACACTTAGCCCCGTAACACATACAGCACTAGTGGCAGTAAATAAAGCATCTACAAATGATAATTTACCTGTTACTGTACTTAAAGGCAAATATAAAAGCAAACTTCCTAATGTTATAACAAATATAAAAGATGCTATAATCATCTGATATAATGTAAATTTAGAATATGAAAGCCTAAGCCAATTTATTACTATAACTAAAAAGAAAAGTATAGAACCTGCTATAGTCCATATTATTCTATTTGCATATACATCATAATATTTTCTGCTGAAGAAATTTAAAAGAAGTAAACCTATAAGCTGAATAATAGGCACAACTATATAGAGCTTCCTTGGCGCTATCCTTATCTGATCTATAAGTATAAATACAAAACATATTGTAATAATATTGATAATCTTATCATAATTATATATATAAAAATTATAAATGCTTATCTGTCTTACCTGCATTAAAAGTACAAATATTGCAAATATAGAACCGGCTATTGCTATTAAATTTGATACTCTTCTCAAGAACTCGTCTATAGCCTGAATAAATGTTTTATTTGGATTATTTTGATTATTAACTTTATTATTAAAAATATTTTTCATAACTAATCTTTACTCTTATCATATAATTGTACTATTTTA
>CASEHG010000190.1 GCA_949287565.1 uncultured Brachyspira sp. | reverse complement strand
GCTCTGTGCAGCCAGGTTATATATTTCTGTAGGCTGAACCTTTCCCACCAGCTTCACCAGCGACATTGAGTCGCTCATATCCGCATAGTGAAGGTGGAAGTTAGGCTTACCTTCCAGATGAGCAATTCTCTCTCTGTAGTCCACAGACGAACGTCTTATTGTTCCGTGAACATCATATCCTTTTTCCAAAAGAAATTCCGCCAGATACGATCCGTCCTGACCTGTAATACCTGTTATCAGTGCTGTTTTTCTTTCCATATCTATATGTTTATATTTTGTATTTTGTCAGTTTAATTACAAAAGTAGATTTATTTCCTGATATTGCCAATTCTAATATATTTTTTCTTACTATCACAGAAAATTATCCTATTCAATTACATCTTTTTTTATCTTCCGCCAGTAATTAATGCAGTAAATGAAGGAAAAAATTTATGGAGAATTGCGTATATGCCGACACCTATATATGCTATGATAAATGGTATTAAAATATATCCTAATACCATTGTCCATTCACTAATGAATGTCGCAGTAAATTTCATGTAAAATTTAATTAGTAATGCTATAGGCATACCATGATAAGCATAAACGAAAAAAGAACTAGCTGCCAAAAAATAATTTGGTGTAATCCTATTTTCATTAACCTCGTATGCTGTCCACGAAATGATAGCTATCATTCCAATTATTATACTTAAATTGTTTAAGAAAAAATATTTGGTTATATCATTAAACCATAAAATTATATTCAAAATTAGCAATCCTAAATACATTATAACTGAAATCCAACGTAATGAACTGAAATCCACGGTAAAGTCTCTTTTGTTAATGCTAAACCATGCACCAAAAGAAAAAAAGAAAAAAGAAGTTAGACTAAAACTAACAACATCAAACCATATATTAAAAATCCATAGTAATCCTAATAGAATTATTCCATATATTTTTGTGTATTTAATAAAGTTATATATAAATGGAGTAAACAACACCACTATTATTAAGTCACGAATGAACCAAAGTTGATAGCAAATAGGATTGCCGTTATTATGATTCCAAAATATATTTATCCAGTCAATAAAATTATAGTCTGCTATTAATTTATTTCTTCCTGATAGCATAGAAGAAAGAAATATTTGTGTTAATAAAAAAAGGAGAAGAACTACTATATTCCAAAATACATATGGGAACAATAAAGTCCTAAAACGTTTCTTCAATTTCTTTACATATTCGATTTTAGTAAAGATAATTGTTTTATAAAAAAACAGGAAACCAGAAATAAAAAAAAAGAGAGGTACAGCAATACGAGATATTTCATCTGTTATAACATGATATAGTACATCATGTATTAAAAACCGGAACCCATCTGTAATGGCAGTTCCATTAATTACAGTATCTCTTAATTGAGTATGAATAAAAATTACTGCTATTATTAATGGAAATCTTAAAGAAGTAATTGTTTTTGAAATTGTTGTATTATTTTTTGACGACATAAAAAATTAAAGCGACTAAGTTGTTTACTTATTTTTATTTATTATCAATATTCAGTAACCCAATAAATCACAAACTATTCAACCTTATCTTAATTTTCTTTACTATATAGGTCGGCATAAATACAAACAGAAAATATATATATGATTTGAGTAATGAGAACCTCAGGATAGTTCTATAAACATTGATATTATGCTTAATCAAAGCATATTTGTTATTAGATATTGATCCGCTCCGTAATCTATAATAAGCTAATGGTTCTTTCAGGCCGTAAGCGACTTTACATTTTGCAAGTATCTCTAACCATAACCCCCAATCCTGTCGTTTTCTTATCGATGACATGTACATTTTACCAACTTTTTCTGTATCATATATTGCTGTTAAACATCCAATACCATCATCCCTTTTCATAGAAGCAAAATCTATTTTCCTCATGCATACAACAATACCTTCCTCTTTTCCTGTTTCATTCATTAACATATATGAGCTATAGGATAAAGCACAATCTTTTTCGTTCATAAACTTTAATTGTTTCTCAAGCTTCTGTGGCATCCATACATCGTCACTATCACAAAAAGCTATATATCTACCTTGTGCCATTTCTATTGATTTGTTTCTACATACTCCTGCACCACTATTTTTATCAAGTCTAAAAAGTTTAATACGAAAATCTTTTTTTGTATATTCCTCAATAATTTTAGTAGAATCATCCGAGGAACAATCATCTGTAATTAGAAGTTCCCAGTTTTTATATGTCTGATTTATTATCCCTTCTATAGTTTCAACTATAAAACTAGAGGAATTATAAGAAGGAGTTATTATAGATACCAAACCGTAATCTTTGATTGAACTCATAATGTTAATTATTTACATATTATAAAATTACTATTTTTCTGAAAGGCTTTGTAAAATGATTGTGATAATAATAATTAATCATTTATTTAAATAAAATAGTTTTATAAGGCATATAAGATTTTGAGCCTTTTCCGTTATTCCATGCTCTTTGTGATATATATAACTGTAACATGAACAAACTTACAAAAGATAGTATTATAACATAAAAAAATCGTTTTCCTTTTATTAACGGAATAGAATAATAAGGTATTGCTATAATTAAAAGCATAAAGAAATAGCGAGAGATACGTGCCGAGAACATTAGATTAAAGCTAAATATAAAATAAATACATGCACCTATACTGATATATGCAAATATTTTTTTTTGAATTTCATTATTACTGTTTTTAAGAGCAATAAGATTCAGAAATGAAAATAATCCATATAATATTTGCATTTTTTTTCCACTATCTTGAAGTTCTTCTGTCAAGTATCTTGCATAATAATCACCTCCCATTAAAGCAGCCCAATTATAATTCTGCATTATGATATTAAATCCCTGACCTATCATGATACATCCTAACAAAACAATTGCATGTACTTTCCAATTAATTTTATCGAAAGGTAATAAAAACAAGAGACCAGCTATTGCTGTTACATGACAAGACAATCCTGCTGCAATAGCAAAGATTAAAGGAATTTTCTTTCCGTCATTTATGTATTTTAAAGAAAAATAAAAGACAATAGAAACCGCCATAGCTTGTCTAACAATACACATAAATTCAAAAAAGAAAAAAGGTATACATATGTAGCTTAAAACTGGTATTATTGTGTATTCAGAATATTTTCGAATAGAACATATGATGAGATAATTTATAAAAAATGATGTAAACAGAAAAAATATTGCAGGAAATCCCTTGAATGCAAAACATAAAAATTTAAGAAACGGTTCAAAACGCTCAGCATCACTGCCTACAGGAGAGAGAACAGCATAATAATAACTTGGGAAATCATGACCAACATCATATCGTAAACCAGAAAACAATGTTATATATAAAATAACAAGTATAAGTTTACAGTCACGTGTCATATTCTGAATATTCAAAATTATGAATATAACTGACAGAAATAATAGATATGGAATGTATTCTATCATCTATTTTTATTTTTATTTAAATTTACCCAGGTTTTCTTTAGTTTTTTATATATACCGATTGGAATAATAGGTATAATGAATCTTCTTCTTATAACAAAAAAGACTGCTCCTAGATATAATTTAGCACTAATAAGAACATTATTATTCAAACCTTTACAACGTAATTTTTCTTTTTTATGATTTATATAGCTTTTCATGCTAAAAGAGGTTGAAGCACCTTCTATATTATCGTAAGAAGCTACAACTGTATCTATATACTGAAACTTCTCTCCGTTAATATATAATGTTCTAAAGAGTGCCCAATCTGCAACAATTTTAAATGATAAATCATATCTATAATTACGAATCACATCTGTTCGAAAAAAAGCAGACTGATGACAGCAGAAAGCCCCCTTAAGAACATATTGAAGTTTTAAAGGAGGATGAATCTCAGTGCCGTAATCATACCGATATTCAGTGTTACCGTATATAACTGCAGCATCTTCATCAAATAATTCCACTGCATTATATACAGAATCATTTGAATAAAAATAATCTCCACTATTCATAAAAAGACAATAATCTCCAGTAGTATTATCTATACCTTTATTCATAGCATCATAAATACCTTTATCAGATTCAGATATTATTCTTGAAATTCTGTTATGATACTTGTTTACTATTTTCATAGTGCCATCTTTTGATGCACCATCAACGACAATATACTCAATATTCTCATATGTCTGATTTAGAACAGACAGAATAGTTTTTTCTATTGTATTTTCTGCATTATAACAAATTGTTACAACAGTTATTTTAGGTTTGTTATTCATAAAGATACCAATAAAAAATATAATTCATAAGCTTTTAATATATCCTATATGCATACTTATGAAAGCTTATAAAAAAGAAAACATATATTGTTATATAACACAAAATAATTATTATGCCATTTTTTTTAAGTTACAGTAATAGATCCTTCAATAATTCTCATCAATCTAAATCTGTCTTATTACTTTACATGGATTTCCTACCGCTATACAATCAGGTGGAATAGATTTTGTTACTACACTTCCACTACCTATAATGGAACGAGCACCGATAGTAACCCCTTTTAATATTATACAACGAGTACCTATAAATACATCATCTTCAATGACTATAGGTTTACTTTTTGCATATGGTGTATCTTTAGCTATATCACGACGGTCAATATAATTCAAGTTATGTGCATCGGTATCAAATATAATACAATCTCCCCCGATTTTCACATAATTACCTATTGTTATTGATTTTTTTGCCCATATACAAGCTGAACTGATACCAACATTATTACCAATATTAATTATAGCATTTTTTTCTGCATATATACAACCTCGAATATTCCTACAAAGTGGATTAAAAAAATCCCCACTCGTAAAAATAAAATTATTACCTATTTTTACTTTAGCTGATGGTGCTATATTAATGTAAATTTTATTATATACATGAACAAATTTTCCATACTCAATATTATATAGACTGAATTTAAATTTATTCCAATAAATATAAAAAGATTGTTTTAAACGACGAGGCACTTTAAACAATCGTGTTAAAATATACATTACCATTATTACTTACAACCAATAAACAATTCTTAAATATTTAACACTACTCCTATCAAACAGAAAAGATAATTTTATATAATTAAAAATTAATTTATAATCTAATCTACTTATAACAATATTCTAAATGTATTTAGACATATCTATATTATAATGTTTTATAATACTATTAATTTGTACATCATTTTGCAATTGATTAACGTTAACGGATTTAAGATTAGAATTCTTATGAAAAAATTGATATAAAGAATCTATTTCATAATACATATTTTTAGATTTACAAACATGTATTTGAGTGTTATTCAAAATTGTCATAAAATACATCCAAACATCATCTGCTTTTGGCGCTAACTGCTGAAATAAATCTTTTGAAGTTACATCACGATACAATAGTTGCATGCTATAAATACAACCACCACCAGTAGTAGGAAAAAAATTAAAACCAATATCTCCTTCATTTGCTCTAGTCCAATCTCTATATGGAAGAAGATTACCATTTGACATCGTTTTAATAGTAAAAGCTCTATAAACATTCAACAAATATGGATGTTTATTATATTCATCTACTAACCCTTTAATAAAATCAGGCTTATAATATAAATCATCATCACAAGTAATAATCAAATCGTCTGGATATTGTTTTAATGCAGGAATAATTTTCTTATAAGATTTAAGATCTTCACAATATTGTATAACCAAACCATAATTTTGGAGTTTTTTTAATGATGATGGTATATTATTATTATTCCATTCATCTTTATCTAACCAAAGAATTATTTTATCTGGTCTATAACTTTGACACATTAAAGATTTAATAGAAAAAGAAACAATCCTAGTTACTCGTGAGCTGTAGCTAGTTAAAGAGACTATAACTTTTTTATTACTATTTTCTTTACTAATATTATTGTAACAATAATGAAAAAGAAATCGAATCTTCAATTTTAGAAACTCTCCATAAAAAGCTTCTATTAACGTTTTGAATTTTCTTAAATATTTCATATTTCCAAAATTTACTAATGATTTTTATTTATAAAAATTACTTGAGGATTATTTGAGAAATGACACGATTTAATTAGAATCCTTTATATAAAGAAATATGTTTAGTTCTGTCTTTTAATAATCCTTGCGTATAATATCGGAGAAATTATAATGATTAGTAATTTGATATTTCTTTTAATATTTGGTTGCCATAAAGCATTATATGCCTGTTTCCTGATATAAGATAAATATTTTGAACAAAACTTTTTAAAATCATCAGTTTGTCGTAAATGCCATGTAAATGTTATTGAACTGATAGCGCAGTTCAATACTGTATAATTAAACCATTTTCTATGTTTGCGTTCACAATATAAATCTGCAAATTTCATAAGTTCATTATGTACTATCATTAAGTCATATGCGCTTTTAATACCAATGTTATGCATTATAGAACCATCTTCCCTCTGGCGATAGTAATAAAATGGTTTTGATACTACATATATTTTTCTTGCAAAAAACAGTAATTGATTACCAAATAAACCATCTTCATGAAATATTCCTGGATAAAACATTAAATTATGTTTTATAACTAGTTCTCTCTTCATTATAAAACGTTGAATTGCACCTTTAGGAAATCCCTTGTCTATATATTCATTATTATTAAGTATAACATTATTAGTTACCTTTATATCCACTTTCCTAATATCATCAGATCCCCATGTCCACATCAATCCCGTAGCAATAACATCAATGCCTTCTTGATCATTAATTATTGATAGTACCTGACCAATCGCATCAAATGTTACCCAATCATCAGCGTCAATAAACCATACATAATCTCCTACAGCTTTTAATAATCCTGCATTCCTAGCACGACTCAATCCTCCATTTTCTTGATGAATTACATGAAGATTAGAATGCTGATGAGTTATAGCCTCCACAACCTTCATTGAATAATCAGGAGTGCCATCATCTACAACGATTACTTCAAACAAATTTTCATCACTCTGGAATTTATAAAGGCTTGATAGACACTGCCCTATGTATTTCTCAACATTATATACGGGGATTATTATTGATAATTTCATATACTGTCTTTTCACAAATAAAAATATCAAATAAAGTAATTATTTATCATAAACTATATTATTTCAATATCGTACCACAATAATTAAATTGATAATTATTCCGTATGTAAAAATCAATTTCAATTAAACATTATTGGTCATATTTTAAATATAGTAAAAGATTATATTTATGAGCTCGATTAGTCATTAGCATTCTAAAAAGCTCAAATATAATAATCCAGAACTCTTACAAAGTAGAAATATATTTTGTGTAACATTTTGTAAAATATTGCAATTTTATTATCACCCCATAAACTTATAGTTTGCAATGAAATTTCTTTATTATAAAATGACGTCTTACTTATACGGAATTTCTGATGTGTAATGGCTAATTTCCATCTTATACTTGAAATTTTATATCTATCTTTTATTTCAAGCATTATTTCTTTATTAGCAGCGAAATTCATTCCGTTAGCATCACTTTTAGATGTTACAACATCACTATGCCGCCTAAAATAACTCAGATATTTATATATTTTAACAACCGAACCGTATTTAGAGAGTTCTGTCCAGAATAAATAATCACCAGCACTCCTATAATTCACAAAATTCTTTTCAATTTTAGAGTAAGCTTCTCTACTAAATATAGCTGTACTAGCATTAGCTATATTGTTTCCTAATAATTGACGTTTTACATTAAATTCTCTACTCGAGAAATATCTTGTTCCAATAAATAATGATTGAAATTTTATCATCATATCATTAAATAATTTGTATTTAATAGGCCCATTTTCATCAGCTAATCTATATGATGTAAATGCTATAACATTATCTTTATATTTGAAAAATGCTTTAATTAATTCCTCTAACATATTACACTCACAGAAATCATCACTTTCAGCAATCCAAATTATTTCACCTTTACAAAGTTCTATACCCTTTTTCCATTGTAAAAAAGTATTGCCTGAATTTACTTCATTATAAATAATATGCGAGACCAAAGGATTATTTCTATATTTTTCTATAATCAAACGACTGGCACCATTGTCTGGTGAGCAATCGTCTAATATTATTATTTCTAAATTTTTATATGTTTGGTTTAGAACAGTTTGGATACGTAAGTCTAAAAAACGAGAATGACAATAATTGGGAATTATAACAGAAACTAATGGATTCGTTTTAGTCATAGTCAATATTAATTAATAGTAGAAACAATAATTTATCAATGATAACAAATACATATCATAACATATATTGGAATAGAAAATTTTATTACGTGATGGCAATATACTATTCTAAAGTAAATACAATGAGACTAAAATAACCCTTCTATAATTCTTTTACGTGAATTTGTCAATCCTCCAGAAGAAAAATTAGATTTATACAATTCATATGCATTATCTGTGAATTGTCTACGAATTTCTTTATTTTGAATTTCAAAAATACCTTTAATAAAAGTCTCCGGATCATCTGATATAATACAGTCAACACCTGAAGTAAATGGTAATCCTTCAGCACCAACACTAGTAGAAACAAAAGGAACTTTTCTAGATACAGCTTCTAATATTTTCATTCTAATACCTGACCCAATAGTTATAGGAACAATTAATGTTGTTCCTATTATTTCTTCGGACAAATCTCTGACATAACCACAAAAAATTATGTTAGGATATTTATTTTGAATTTGTTTTATTGTCTTACTAGACCAATTACCAATAATATGTAATTCAAATGTTGGATTTTGCCTCAATATCAAATTCCAGCAATTTTCCAAAAACCATAAAACACCTACATAATTAGGATTATGGTATTCAGGACCAATAAAAGTTAATACTGATTTTATCTCTTTTAAATCATCTATACGTTCAGGTTCTTCTATAATAGCATAAGATATCTCAATTTTTTCTTCTGATATACCTTCATTTATTAATTTCAGTTTATCATCTGATGATAAGGTTATGATTCTATCATATTTTTTGAGGAGTCCTATTTCTTTCATTTTTATGTAATCCAGATACAATTGCCTATACTCAGTAAAACCTAAATCCGTTAAAGATTGTTTCCTTACTACATATCCTAATTCATGATGTACGAAGACCGTTTTCACATTTTCAGGTACAATTAGTATATTCATTATAGTTGGAAGCATTTCCATTTGAACGACATCAATCTTTAATTCCTTTATCAACGATTTTATATATATAATATAATCATCTGAAATGCGGTCTAAAGTTAAATCAAAATCTGAAATTCTGAAATCAGCATTTGATTTTAACAATTTAGACTTTATTTTTCTAAGCATAAATTGGATGAAATGATAAAATGATATCGAACTTAGCTCTCTTACATAAGGATATATTTTAACATTTCCGTCTTTAAATTGATTAAGAAAGTTTATCCTGTTAATTACATTTTTATCCTTTCTTGTTTCACGATAAACAATATAAATATTTGCAAAATTAGACAATGCTTTTATTCCATTATATATTGCTTGATGGCCTCCTGAAGTTAGAGGATAAGGGAAAAATGGCAATATCATTAAAATATTTTTTCTCATAACATTGATATTTTAAATATATAGAATAATATTAATTAGAAATTAATAGTAATAACGCATAAATATAAGCACTTGTAATACAACTTATCATTTAAATTTATCTTTTATCTTATTTATAACAAAACTCCTTTCATTATTTGAACATCCTAAATAGAATGTACAAATAATAACTGAAATTACACAAATTATACCAATAACTAAAAACTCCACTATCTTTGGTGCTGAAATATAGTTATAAACTAATATTGGAATCACAGGAGAAAATACAGCTGTTTTTATGACAGGAATTATAACAGTCAATAAATATTCTTTAATTTCCATTCCAATCATAGGTAATACTATTTTCAGACGTATTCCCTGAGTAATTATTTCAATTATTATATGAATTAAAAAGACTGCTTCCGGTGGTACATTAAAGTATTTCAAGGCAATATATGCTACAGGTACAATCATTAGAAGACTAGTACCTTCGTAGATTTGAAACCACTTTATTTTGCCAGTGGCATGAATTGCTGTAAGTATTGGATTTGAGAAGCATGATAAAATACTAGCCCCTAATATAAGTCTCAAAAAACTAACTGAATGTTCAGGAAAATCTCCTAACCACCACCCTAACACCGTTTCTGCTTCTATGGCCAAAGGAAGACATATAAAAAGCATCAAAAAAAATGAATATCTAGAGCTGGCTATAATTAGTTCATGCATCCTATTTAAATTTCCTGCTGCATAACTTTTAGTAAGTTGAGGATTGATTGCCATTTGAAAATTTACACAGAAATTATTCACTATTCCCTGTACCTGCACTGCAATTCCTCTAGCAGCATTAACTACAGGATTAAAGAATATATTAAGAAGGATATTCAACCCTTGAGTATATCCAAAGACTGCAAGATTACCATTCATAGTCCAACCAGCATAACCAAATATTTGCCTAAATAAAAGTTTGTCAGTATTCTTGAAAGTTATTTTTTTTGTTTCTTCAAATTTTCTGTTACAAAATGTTATATATACAATAAAGTTAAACATTTGTATCATACAAATATAGGCCGCATAAAATATCAACTTGTCAAAAGGCGTATATGCCAGCATAAATACAGCGAGAAGTTTTAAAATTGCATCTCCTAGTGTCAGATAAGCAAATGCAGACATCTTTTCATGGGCTATGATTGTCGCACTATACGGAGAACTTATTAAACTTCCTATGGAAGTCAATATAGATAGTTGATAAACCCAAATTGCAGCGTTTTCTCTCTCTATCGGTATATTTAATTGAGTTGTAACGAACCATAATCCAATTGTCTCCCCTACCACTAATACGATAATCGAGAAAAGTCCATGTATCAAAACAATATTACTAAACGTATTTTTCAATTCCTGGAAGTTACCTTTTCCTAACGCTACCGTAATAAATCTTGATGATGCTCCTGCGAGTGACCCAGTTAGGAATCCTAGAAATGTTATTACACCACCTACTACATTATAAATACCAAAATCTTCAACTCCTAATGTTTTAAGTACTATTCTAGAAGTATAAAGGCTTATCAACACCATTATAAACATCCTAATATAAAGGAGCATGCTATTTTTTACAATTCTTTTATTGTCATTACTTGTACTCATATACTCTTTTTTGAGGTACGCTTCGCTCCTACCTCCCACACCCTCTGCTTACACCTCAGATGCACAAGATAGTCCGTCATTAGTCTAAAATTAATTACAAAAGTAAGTTTTATTCCCGATATAGCCAACTTAAACCTTGGTTTTTTGGACAAAAGCATATAAGAATTGAGTATATACTAAGCAAAAATCAATATTTTTTATGACTTTCATCAAGGCCATCCATCTGAAATTTACAAATACATAAAAAAGAAGCATTTGGGATTCCCGTCAAAACGGTTCTCCCAAATGCTTTACTATTACTTCCACCTCTGCCTTGAGCATATACTGGCGGTTCTTGTCATATCCCATCTCCTCAAGCTCCTTCATCATCGAAGGGCATCGCCTTATCCATCGCCGGAAGTTGCGCGAGGCCGATGCTTTCGATACGTCGGGGAAATACATCATTGCCAACTCGTTCTTCTTGTAGGTCTTGAGCCTGAATTCCTGTTCTGTCTGTAGATTTTTCATCGTATTCTCGTTTTATTTCTACGTAAAGATACTAATAATCAGCGTATTGAGCAAGTATCAGAAGAGGAATATTGGCAGTTTGTCCCCCATTGTATGTGTTTTTCCCTTGTAGTGTACTAAATAAGTTGACACAAATTATTTAGTAACATGCGTGAATATCGAAAGTATTCAAAGGAAGAATGTTTGTCTTATTTGGAGGAATATTTATCCTCATCTTTTAATAAAAGTCAATTTGAGCGAGAAAAAGG
>CASEHG010000189.1 GCA_949287565.1 uncultured Brachyspira sp. | reverse complement strand
TTATCCTTGGCATATATAAATAAACAATTAATAAAAAAAATGCAAATACATAAAAAAGTTTTTTTATTCATAGCTATAACCTGTATACTTTTAATGTAAGTATAATAAAAATTTGTTAAATTAACAATATGAAAAGTTAGAATACATAAACTTTTTTTTAACTTAAATTATAAAAGGATTTTATTTCTTCAGCAACTTTTTCCAAATCATTTTCATTAATTCTTCTATGCTCTTCGCGTCTGAACCAAGTTAATTGTCTTTTAGCGAAATTTCTTGTACGTTTTTTTATTAATTCAATAGTATCTTCTAAACTCATAGATTCATTGATTAAATAATCATAAATCTCTTTATAGCCTATAGCCTGCATTGATGTGTAGCTATTATCTATTCCCATATCAATGATTTTTTTCACCTCATCAAGCAAGCCTTTTTCAAACATTATGTCAACTCTTTTATTAATATTATCATAAAGAGTTTCTCTATCAATATCAATAACATAACTTAAATAATCTAAATCAACTACTGGTTTTCTTAATTTCTTTAATTCTGAGAATTTTTTTCCTGTATTGTAATAAACTTCCAAAGCCCTCACAACTCGTCTTGAATTAAATCTGTCTATATTTTCTGCTGCCTCTTTATCAATATTCAAAAGCTCTGAATACAAACTTTCAAGCCCGTATTTATCTATTCTTTCATAAAGTTCTTTTCTTATTTTTTGAGAAGATTCCTGATTATCATTTTCCTCATCAAAAATACCATATTTTATAGCATCAATATAAAAACCTGTACCTCCTACACCGAATATAGGCACATTATCTATACTATTTATTACATTTTTAAATATATCGAGGTATTCTTTTATATTAAAATTGACAGAAGGTTCTAATATATCAACCATTTTGTAATTATATTTTTTTATTTCTTCTGGGGAGGGTTTAGCAGAGCCTATATCCATATATCTATAAACCTGTATAGAGTCTATAGATATTATGGCGGCATTATTGAAATAGTTATCTATTAATTTATGAGCAAAACTGCTTTTACCTGAAGCTGTTGCTCCTGATATAAATACAATATTTTTCACTATTTATTATTCATCTTTTTTCTTTGAAGATTTTTTCTTCTTTTTTGATTTTTCTTCATCTTCGGAATAATCGTCATCGTAATCATCATCTGCATCGTCTGTATCAGCAACTGCATATTCAGAATCATTTTCTTCATCTGAAGAATCCTCTTCTGAAGCATATTCACTTTCGTCATAAGCAACTTCAGAATGCTTAAAAGGTGCTTCTTCATCTACAGTCATATCTACACCTTCTTCGTATTCATACTTAATTTTTCCGTCAAGTATGTTTTTCATAACAGTAGGTATATATTTTCCGCCTCTGTATTTAGTTTCACCTTTAAGAAGTGTACCGCCGTTTTTAGCTAATTCTATCATAGCTTTACTGAGTTCATAGCGGTTTCCTTTATATTCTATAAGTTTCTCTAACGGTATTATACCCATATATTAAACTCCATATATATAATTTTAAATTTATTTATAATTTTGAATTGATTGCTTCTTCTAATTTTTTATAAGCTTCTTCAACATCATCATTTTCTATAATGATATCGAATTTATCTTTATATTCTAATTCTCTTTTAGCATCCCAAATTCTGAGTTTTATGCTTTCTTCAGTTTCAGTTCCTCTATCTTCAAGCCTTTTTTTAAGAATTTCCATAGAAGGAGGAGTTATGAATATATAATTAGCGTCTATTCCCTTACTTTTTATATATAATGCACCTTGAATATCTATATCAAGTATCAATATTTTATCTTCATCATCAGCTTTTTCTAATTCTTTGAATGAAGTTCCATAATAATTATCATGAACTGATGCCCATTCTATGAAATCTCCATCATTTATCATTTGTTCAAATTTTTCTTTATCTACAAAATAATAATCCTGACCGTCTACTTCATTTGCTCTTTTAGGTCTAGTGGTATAAGAAACACTAAAAACTGCATTAGAATGATTAGCCATGTACTTTTTTATTAAAGTAGTTTTACCGGCTGCCGAAGGGGCTGTAATAACAACAATATTGCTCATAATACACCAAATATAGAATTGCAGCTTATTATATTATATTAATAAAAATATTTCAAGTTTTAT
>CASEHG010000188.1 GCA_949287565.1 uncultured Brachyspira sp. | reverse complement strand
TTTATAAAGTTATTTTATCAATTTTTTACATATATATTACGCTCTATTTATTGCAAAATTTCAAGTTTATATTATAATGTTGGCATATTAAATTTAGGGGTTTTAGTTAATGCCTATTAATGCTAATTTGTATAAAAGATCCAAATTATATGATTTACTTAGTAAGATCATTAAAAAGAAAGATGATGAAAATTTTGACCTAGAGGATCACATAAATAAATTATTGGAGCTTATATCAAAAAGTACAGAAGAAGAAGTAAATTATGCAGATAATAAAATAAGCTGTCTTCATCTTGCTGTACAGATAGATAATCCTGATGTAGTATCAGCTTTAATAGAAAAAGGTGCTAATGTTAATGCCATTAATGAAAGGGGAGTTAGCCCATTGCATACAGCCATTATAAAAAATCAATCTGAAGAAGTCATAAAAGTATTATTGGATAATGGAGCAGATTATAATATAGAAGAAGCAAATTTTTCAGCTCTTGCTTTGGCAGAGATAATGAATGTTCCATATTTGCATTTATTTAAAAAGTAAATTTATTCATATTTATTTTTATGTATATCTTATATTAATTTAAATATAGTTATAAATCATTTTAGTTTATGATTGAATATATGTTATATTTTTTATAGTTATTTCTAGCTATATTTGTTAAATTATAAGCATTTTAATTAATATGTAAATTTCTATGATTATATTTTTGATTTTTTTATAATAGAATATATCTATATTATAAAGATTGAAATATTTGATAATTTTTGTATATAATGAAAATCTATTAAATACAGATTCTCATTATATACTTAATTTTATTTGATTCTTTTTTAACTTACTCTGTCAGTTTTCATCTTATAAACTTTATCTGCGATATTGAGAGTAGAAAGTCTATGAGAAACTAAAACAACAGTTCTGTTTTCACTATTGTCTTTTATGGACTTCAATATAACAGCCTCATTCAAACTATCAAGATTACTTGTAGGCTCATCAAGAAGTATGAAAGGAGCTTTATGTAAGAAACTTCTTGCTATTCCTATTCTTTGTTTTTCTCCTCCTGATAAAGTATCACCAAGTTCACCTACATTTGTATCATAACCATTTGGCAGACTCATAATAAAGTCATGTAATGATGCTTTTTTACATGCTTCCACAACTTCTTCATGAGTAGCATTTTTATCAGCTATTTTTATATTGTTTTCTATAGTATCTTTGAATATAGAAGTTTCCTGAGTTACATAGCTTTCCATATCTCTCAATTTATCTGTATTAATATCTTTTATATCAGTATTTGATATTTTAATATTTCCTTTTTTAATATCCCAGAAACGCATGAAAAGTTTAAGAAGTGTTGATTTTCCGCTTCCGCTTTTTCCGCTTATACCTATTATTTTATTAGGCTCTATCTCTAAATTATAATCATTTAATATATTCTCGCCTTCATAATCGAAATATACATCTTCGCATTGAACACCATTGAAAGAAATATCTTTTTTGCCTTCATAAACTTCTTCTACTATAGGCTTTTCAGCAAGTAAATTGAGTACTCTTTCACCGCTAGCTAATGTCATAAATAAATTGTTTGATAAATTACTCAATGCTATAACAGGTCCGAAAGAGCTTGCCATTGCTATAGTAGGTATTATAATCGCAGCAAAATTTGATTCTTTTGATATCATTATACTTACAATAAGAACAGCTAATGTAAATAATGATACAGCAGAAGTTGTAAATCCTGATATTATACCTTCATATTTTTTTAATTTTTTATTTAAATCCATCAAATCATCAGTTTTACTTTCTATATTTTGTATTCTTTTCTCACCATATCCAAATTGAAGTATTTCTTTTATTCCCCATAAGCTGTCAAGAAAATAACTGTTTAATTTTCCGAAATCATTTCTATAAGCCATTCCATCATTTTTTCCAAATTTTGATGAAAAATAAGGAATAATAAAACCTATAGTAAAATATCCTAAAAAGGCAATAGCACCTAGTATGATATTGAAACTTCCTATGAATACTGTCATTATGATAGAAGTTAATATTCCTATAGCTATAGGTGAAATAGTATGGGCATAAAATACTTCTAATAATTCTATATCGCTTGTGATAAGTGCTATTAAATTTCCTTTATCTCTTCCTTCAAGTTTGGCAGGAGATAATTTTCTTAAAGCTTTGAAAACTTTATCTCTTATTAAAGCAAGTAATTTAAATGCTATATAATGATTGCTTAACTGTTCAATATAGTGAAGTATGCCTCTTGAAGCTGCAAGCACTAAAACAGTTATAAATATAGTTTTTATTGTAAATAGAGAATCCAAACCTAAATATGTTAATATGGCATATCCTCCAAATATAGTTATAGATATAGCACATAAAAAACCTAATACTCCTGTAGTTATAGCTAATATCATAACATGCATAAGCGGAGCAATTAAACCAATTAGTTCCGCCATAATTCTTATACCGCTTCTACGCATTATAAACTCCTATTAAATTTATTTTTTATAATTATTAATGATGAAAATTAAATGGCTATGCTTAATCTTTCGCTTTTAGTTATGCTTTCTAAATTGCTTTGTTCATTGTAAATTTTAGCATACTCTCCATTTAGGCTCATCAATTTATTATGAGTTCCTTCTTCCATTATTATTCCATCTTTTAAGAAATATATATGATCTGAAGGTATACAGTTATAAAGTCTATGAGATATAAGTATTACAGTTTTTTCTTTAGCAATATCTTTTATAATCTGCATAATGCTCTCTTCGCTTTCAACATCAACATTAGAAGTAGCTTCATCAAATATATATATGTCAGCATTAAAAAGTATTGCTCTAGCCAAAGCTAATCTCTGTCTTTGTCCTCCAGATAAATTGGCAGCTTTCTCCATTATTACAGTATTAAGTCCGTTTTCAGTTTGAAGAAAATCATAAAGCTCAACTTTCTTTAATGCTTCATTCATTTGATTTTCTGTTATAGTATTTCCTGCCATTTTTAAATTATCATATACAGTTCCTTCAAATAAATAACTGTTATGATCAACAACAACTATTTTTTTGTATAAATCATCTTTATTTATTGTATCAAGTTCTAAACTTCCGATTTTTATTGAACCTTTATAATTTTCATTTTTCAAAGATATGAGTCCTGCTATAGTGCTTTTTCCTGAACCTGAAACACCTACTATAGAAACGAATGATTTTTCTTTTATAGTCATATTAATGTTTTTTAGTATAGTTTTATCTTTATTGTATGCAAAACTTACATCTTTAAAAGTAATCTCTTCATTTTCTCTATTTATATTATTTACTCTTTTATCATCTTCTTCCATATCAAGTATTTCAAACATCTTATCGCTTGCTGATATTCCGTTCATAGCTATATGAAAGAAAGAACCTAAAAGTCTTAAAGGTATAAAAAATTCTGCAGAAAGCATTATTATAGTGAATGTGCCTGCTAAATTTATATTTCCTTTCATATATTCAAGTACAGATATTATTACTCCCAAAGCAGCTCCGCCATAAGCTATTATATCCATTATAGTTGTAGAGTTAAGCTGCATAAAAAGAAGATTCATAGTAGCAATTCTAAACTTTTCAGCTTCTATATTCATTTCTTCATTTTTCTTTTCATCTGCTTTATATATTTTTAAAGTAGTAAGACCCTGAACATCTTCTAAAAATATTTCTCCTAAATCGCTGTAGCTTCCCCAATATTTTTTTAATATTCTCTTAGCAATTTGCACTATAGCAATGATTGATATAGGAATAAGAGGAACACATATCAAAAGTATAACGGCCGACTTAACGCTTATAGTAGAAAGTACGCAAAAAAGCACTATAGGAGCTATCATACTATAGAAAAACTGAGGAAGATAGCGTCCGAAATAAGTTTCTAATTGATCAACACCTTCCATAGATATCTGTACTATTTCGCTTGTAGAAAATTTTTCTTTATATCTGCTTCCAAGTGTTAGAAGTTTTGAGTACATTTTTTCTCTTAAAGTTTGTTTTACTCTTCCTGAAGCATGATATGACATGTTAGCCATTAAAATATTAAATCTGAATCTCAATATTACTATAACAAAAATGGCAATAGAAACTTTTAATATATCTTCTTTTAATACATTGCCTTGTGAAGCTTTTTGTATTATATCAGCCATAAAAATTACAGCTGTTATATTTAAGGCCAAATTTGCAAGCTGTATTATCACATGCCATGCTATGTATTTTTTAGCATGCCCCATTAATGATATAAGTCTTTTATTAATCATAAACTTTCCTTTAATTTTTTATTTTAATATATTAATAAATGGTTCTTTTTATTATTTCTTTTATCATAGAACCATCATAATCTGCATTAATCATAGAGCTGATAATAAATGAGAATATAGTATCTATAAATTTATCAGCAGTAAAATTATCATTGAATGCATCTTCTCTTACTTTTTTATCGTTCATAAGAGTTTTATATAATCCTTCTTTAATATGCTTTTTTATCATATTCATCATATTAATGCCTTTGCTTTTATTTTTACCAAACATCATAGTGGAATGCATAGAGAAAAAACTAGGGTATTTTTTACTTCCTTTCTCTAAACTTTTATAAATAGTATCAACAATATCCAAAAAATTATCAGATTCTAAACAAACATTTAAAGGATGGAATATATCAAACCAAACACTCCCTATAACTTCTATAGTAAGTTCCTCTTTGGATTTAAAATAATTGTATATTGATCCTACAGCTATATTAGAGGCTTCTGCCAAAGAACGCATATTTATTGCGTTAAGTCCTCTTTTTTTTATTAATTCCCTGCTCACTCTAAGTATTTCCTCTTTTGAAGTTACAATATTATTCATCCGATAGTTCCTTTTTTAATATAGTATTTTATTTAATAAATATAGTATCTTACTCCTAAACTCATTCTTCCAAAACCAGCCATATTTAACTTTTTTGGGTATCCCATTATTGATCCATTAAAAATATATCATGTAGTCCTCCTCCGAATTCCAGCACTATACCAACATGCTTGCTTACATTGATATTAAAACCTGCTACTCCTCCTACTTCCCAATAAAAAGGTCTTGTAAATAAAGATTTTCCGCTTTTATCTGGTTCAAATGATATAAATCCAAAACTTACAAAAGTAAAAGCATATCTTGCTATACTTATTTCGCCTGTATATATCTTTATTACCAAAAGTAAATTTCTGCATAAATCCTAATTGATACATATCAGGATTATCATCATATATTTTTGAGCCTACTATTGAAGTATAGCTTTTCATTTCAAAATTATTATATTTAAATAATTTAAATCCAAACTCTATATTAACACTTGTTTTTATAGTATCAGCACTGCTGTAAAGTCCTATAGAAAAAAATCTATTATCAAGCCCTGATAAAAATTTATTCTTTTTATCCTCTTCTGTATAAGCAATTTCAAATAAACTCAATGAAATAATATTTATTATAATAATATATTTATATATCTTCATAACTATACCCAAACGATTAATTCTATTTATCTAATTCAATATTTGTTTCTATATTATCAGTATATTCTTTTGTAGTTTTTATATATGCAAAGAAATATATATATTTTATTAATAGAACTACAACTAATGCTATTCTAGCATGCAAATGATTTATAAATATGAATGCTATTGAAAGCATGATAGTAACGGGTATAAGTATGCTTAATTTAGATTTTAAAGTCATAGTTTTTGACTTAACAAAACTTTCTAAATGTTTTTTATAAAGATTAGTTGATATAAACCAATCATGAAATTTTTTAGATCCTTTTGCAAAAAAGAATCCTGATAGCAGTAAAAAAGGTGCTGTTGGGAGTATAGGAACTACTACACAAACAATACCTATGCCCATATATAAAACACCTAAAGATATAAATAATATTCTCATAATTTAGCCTTCATATTGAACATTGTTCATTATTTGAGTAAAATAAATGTTCAATATATCATTGCTTTACGCTTTTATATTGAACATTGTTCATTATAAACTATATTTAAATTTTGTCAATAAAAATAATATATAATTATAAAGTTTTTTTCTTTGTGTTGTTTCTATCTAAAGCTTCTTTTAATAATTCTCCATTAGGATATATTTCTTTACACATATTGATATATTTTTGATAATTTTCTTTAGCATTTGCAAGAGCATCATTAAAATATTGAAAAGCTTTTTTATCGCTTCCGCCTGCTATTGCCGGAGCATGCATATATCCTACACCTGTACCAAGAAGGGCAAAGAAGTTTTTATCATCTGTTTCTAATATTTTTTTGTATATATATTTACTTTTTGATCCGAAAGAAATTTTTTCAGAAAGTCCTGAATAATAAACAATATAATTCATAAGTTCAGATACGCTTATCAAATAATCAGCATCATTAGATTTTTCATAATCTTTATTTTGATTTATAGCTTCTTTTAAGTAATTATATTTTTCTTTATCATTAGTCATAGTTTTTGCTTTGATAAGAGAATAAATATTTTTATAAGTTTGAGAATTATTATTTTCTATAGTTTTTATATTATAGCTTGATGAATAATATGCATTGTAGAAATTATTAATATCTTTTGAATTATAAGAATATAAAAGGCTTGCTAATATAAGCATAATTATCATAGTTTTTATAGTATTCATAGAGGTATCCTTATTTGTTTTTAATTGAGTCGTCATTCTAATATCAAAAAAAATAAAAAGCAAGAAAATAATAACTTTATGATAAAAAGTTCATTTTAGATTGCAGTGTATACCTAAACAACTATATTTTGTCAACTGCGAGCTGCAGCACCTTCCCGCACGGCACTGTTTCATATTATCAAATGTCTGCTATACGTGCGGCTGATTATTTATTATTGTACAAAATTAATAATTCATATTACAGATAGAACATATTTAGCTAATATTAGATAATATTTGATATCATAAAAAATTATAATTTATAAAATATAGTTATTTAAGTATATATTTTTTT